>NZ_JBFAPH010000113.1:0-17910 GCF_040675635.1 Streptomyces sp. NPDC049577 | reverse complement strand
CGGCGCCGTGAATCCGGGGGCGTCGGCGTCGCGCGCCCAGGCCGGGCGGTTCGCCCTGCCCTGGCGGGCGCCGCCCTGGCCGTCGTCCTGCACCGGCACGGCAGCGGGCCGCGCCGGCTGGGCGGACCAGCCGGCGCTCTGCTGCGGAACCCTGGGCGGCCGGCCGGCGGGGCCGCCGTACGCCCCCGCCTCGCCCGGCGAGGGCGACGGCGGCAGCGGAACGCGCACGTGCCCCTCCCCGTCCGGTGTCACCGGGAGGGCCGGCGACGGGCCGTCCGCCGGGGTGTGCAGGGTGAGCGCGGATTCGCCCAGACGCAGCAGCGCGCCGGGCGGCAGCGGGGTCGGCTGCGGGGGGACGGGCGAGCCGTCGAGGGTCGTGCCGTTGGTGGAGCCGAGGTCGTGGAGGGTGACCGAGCCGTCCTCGCCGAGGACGACGGCGCAGTGGAGACGGGAGACGTCCGGGTCGTCGAGCGGGATGTCCGCCTCGGCCGAGCGGCCCACCCGGGCCTCCCCGCCGTGCAGCAGGTGGACGCCGCCGGCGTCCGGGCCGGAGACGACGTGCAGACGGGCGGTGGACCCGGGGATCCCCGCGCCCGGCAGCGGCACGCCCGCGTGCCGCTCGGGGCCGGCGGGGGCGGACAGCGACAGCACCGCCCCGTCGATCAGCGGGGGCTCGCCCAGCGCGCAGCGCTGCGGGTCGAGCCTGTCGGCCCCGGCGTAGACGACGACGGCGCCCGTGCCGAGGTCGGAGCCGGCCGCCGCGACGGCCGCGGCCAGGCCGCTGGTCACGCCGGCCAGGGCGGTGCCCGAGGGGGCGGTCACCAGGACGTCGCAGGCACACGCGGTGTGGTGGCCGCTGAGCGGCCCGAGGACGGTCAGCCGGATCTGCATCGCGTCAACGGTCCTTCCTGACCCGGCGCTCGGGCGGGGGCAGGACCTCCCCCCACCCCGCACGGGCGCATCGGCACGTACAGGTCACCACGTCGCGCGGGGCGCCCCGCACACCCCTCCGCGTCCGTGCTGCGAGCATCCTCGCACCTGCCGGGGACAACGCGCCCGGCGACCGCCAAGTCGTGATCTTGAACGATCGTCCGGGCATCCGAAAATGCCAGGCGGTGGGCGAGCGGCGGCGCTTTCGTTTCACCCCGGAGGGGCCCGCGGAGTCACGGCGGCACCCGCCGTGGCAACCATCGCGCCCCGAGCCGCGTCTTTCTCATAAGCCCCACCCGGTTCGTACCGGATTCGTCCGGCCGGGCGCCCGCAGTGCGGCACTACAGTGGGCGCAGGCCGAGTACGAGAGAGGCCACCACAGCAGTCACGACCAGGGAGCGCATGAACGTGCGGCCGGTAGGCAGCAAATACCTGCTCGAGGAGCCGCTCGGACGCGGAGCCACGGGGACGGTCTGGCGGGCCCGCCAGAGGGAGACGGCCGGGTCCGAGGCGGCCGTGGCCGGGCAGCCCGGCGAGACCGTCGCGATCAAGGTGCTGAAGGAGGAGCTGGCCAACGACGCGGACGTCGTGATGCGCTTCCTGCGCGAGCGTTCCGTCCTGCTGCGGCTGACGCACCCCAACATCGTCCGCACCCGCGACCTCGTCGTCGAGGGCGATCTGCTCGCCCTCGTCATGGACCTGATCGACGGGCCGGACCTGCACCGCTACCTGCGCGACAACGGCCCCTTCACACCCGTCGCGGCCGCCCTGCTCACCGCGCAGATCGCCGACGCGCTCGCCGCCAGCCACGCGGACGGGATCGTCCACCGCGACCTGAAGCCGGCGAACGTCCTGCTGCGCGACCAGGCCGGGCAGATGCACCCGATGCTCACCGACTTCGGCATCGCGCGCCTCGCGGACTCGCCGGGCCTCACCCGCACCCACGAGTTCGTCGGCACCCCGGCGTACGTCGCGCCCGAGTCCGCCGAGGGCCGTCCGCAGACCTCCGCCGTGGACATCTACGGGGCCGGCATCCTGCTGTACGAGCTGGTGACCGGCCGCCCGCCGTTCGCCGGCGCCACCGCGCTGGAGGTGCTGCACCGGCACCTCAGCGAGGAGCCGCGCCGCCCCACCACCGTGCCCGAGCCGCTGTGGACGGTCATCGAGCGCTGTCTGCGCAAGCGGCCCGAGGAGCGCCCCAGCGCCGAGAACCTCGCGCGCGCCCTGCGCGTCGTCGCGTCCGGCGTCGGCGTGCACGCCTCCCCGGACCAGGCCGAGGCCGCGCTCGGCGTCGGCGCCCTGCTGGGCCCCGACCCGGCCCCCGCCGTCGTCCCCGGTACGGGTACGGGTACGGGCCCGGGCCCGGCCGCCGGGGACGCCGAGCCCACGCAGGTCCTTCCGTCGAACGCCGGCGCGTACGACCCGAACGCCGCCACCAGTGTCCTGCCGAGCACCCCGCCCGGCGGCCGCGACGCCGACCCGACGCAGGTGCTCCCGCCGACCGGTGGCGCCGACCCCACCCGGGCCATGCCGCCCGTCCCCCCGGGCCCGCCGCAGGCGGACGGGGAGCACCCGTGGCAGACCCAGCTGCGCGCGGCCCGCGACCGCAACGAGCAGACGCAGGTCCAGTACCTCGACCCGAGCGAGGACCCGCTGCGCCGCCGCCCCACCCGGCGCGCGGCACCCCAGCAGCCGCAGCAGCCGCCCCAGGGGTACGGGCAGCAGGGCTACGGCCGGCAGCCGTACCCGCAGCAGTCCGAGCGCCCGCTGTACCGGCCGGAACCGCCGCAGCCGCAGCAGTACCAGCCGCAGCAGTACGCCGAGCCGCCGAGGCCGCAGCGGGCCGCGCAGCGGCCCCCGCAGCGCTACCAGACGCCCCAGCCGCCCGAGGCGTACGCGCCGCCGTCGCCGCCGCCCGAGCGGCGCCGCGAGCCGCGCCCGCCCCGGCAGCGCAGCGCGAACCCCATGCGCATCCCGGGCCTCGGCTGCCTCAAGGGCTGTCTGTTCATGATCCTCGTGCTGGTGATCGGCTCCTGGCTGGTCTGGGAGTTCACCCCGCTCAAGGACTGGGTCGCCGACGGCAAGAACTTCTGGGACGCCGCCTGGGACTGGATCACCAGCGTCAAGGACTGGATCTCCAGCCTCGGCTCGAAGAAGTAGCCCGCGGGGGCGAAGCCTGTCTATTTGTCGATATCGGTCGGGTGCCAGAGGGTGTTTTTCTGCTACAGAAAGGACGCCCGGCACCCGATCGATGGGCCTAACATCCCCTCAGCCGCGTAGCTTGGCGGCGTAGCTTGGCCGCGAGGGAGTCGGGGAAAGTCTTGGCACGGAAGATCGGCAGCCGGTACACCGCCCACACGGTCCTCGGGCGCGGCAGTGCGGGCACGGTGTGGCTCGGCGACGGCCCCGAGGGCCCGGTCGCCATCAAGCTCCTGCGCGAGGACCTCGCCTCCGACCAGGAGCTGGTCGGCCGGTTCGTGCAGGAGCGCGCGGCCCTCCTCGGGCTCGACCACCCGAACGTCGTCGGCGTCCGCGACCTCGTCGTCGACGGCGCCGACCTCGCCCTGGTCATGGACCTCGTCCGGGGCACCGACCTGCGCACCCGCCTCGACCGCGAGCGGCGGCTGGCGCCCGAGGCGGCCGTCGCCATCGTCGCGGACGTCGCGGAGGCGCTCGCCGCCGCGCACGCGGCCGGGATCATCCACCGGGACGTCAAGCCGGAGAACGTCCTGCTCGACATGCAGGGCCCGCTCGGCCCCGGCGGCGCGCACCCCGCGCTCCTCACCGACTTCGGCATCGCCCGCCTCGTCGACGCCCCGCGCCCCGCGCGCGAAGGGACGGCCGCGCGCCCCTCCTCCGCGCCGCGCAGCGTCATCGGCACCCCCGACTACCTCGCCCCCGAGATCATCGAGGGGCTGCCGCCGCGCGCCTCCGTCGACGTCTACGCGCTCGCGACCGTCCTCTACGAGCTCCTGGCCGGCTTCACGCCGTTCGGCGGCGGCCACCCGGGCGCGGTGCTGCGGCGGCATGTGACCGAGACGGTCGCGCCCCTGCCCGGCATCCCCGACGAGCTGTGGCAGCTCGTCGTCCAGTGCCTGGCCAAGGCGCCGGCCTCCCGGCTGCGCGCCTCCGAGCTGGCCGTCCGGCTGCGGGAGCTCCTTCCCGGACTGCGGGGCCAGCCGCCGCTCGACATCGACGAGCCGGACGTCTCCGACGACGAGGGCGAGGGCGGGGGCGGGGGCGGGGGTGGCACGGCGCACCAGACCGGGACCGCGCCGTCGCTCACGCCCGCCGGGGCGGCGGGGGCGCGCCGGCGGGGCGTCGTGCCGCTCGTACCGGGCGGGGTGTCCGACTCCAGCCGCGACACCCACACGAGCATGCGGGTGCCGGGACCGGAGGAGCTCGCCGGCGGCGCCCACGGCACGGCGCG
Organism: Streptomyces sp. NPDC049577; assembly: GCF_040675635.1. Lineage (NCBI taxonomy): Bacteria > Bacillati > Actinomycetota > Actinomycetes > Kitasatosporales > Streptomycetaceae > Streptomyces > Streptomyces sp. NPDC049577. Next base: position 13,550 of record NZ_JBFAPH010000113.1, on the reverse strand, counting down.
CGCCCCGCGCGCGCACGGCGAGCCGCGGGCGGGGTCGGCCCGTCACCGGTCTCCTGCGGAGAAGGCCCGGCGGTTGAAGCTGGGTGCCGGAGCGGTTGCGCTTGCCGCTGTCGCCGCTGTGGGGGGCTGGCTCGCGGTCTCGGACCACGACGCCCCGGGCGACGCCAAACCGGGCCACCACGCCCCAACCCCCACCCCGCGCCGCTGATCTGTGACCAGCATCACCGGCCGGGTGCTTCCTCCCCGCGGAGAAAGAGGAAAAGACGAGGGGGCGCGGGGCCGGCCCCCGGGGAACGGGGGCGCCCTTGTGGGCCTGGTAGCCCGGCGCAGCCGTTACGCTGGGGTGCGTGGCAGTCGTTGATGTATCCGAAGAGCTGAAGTCCCTCTCGTCGACCATGGGGTCGATCGAGGCCGTCCTGGACCTCGACAAGCTGAGGGCCGACATCGCCGTGCTCGAGGAGCAGGCGGCCGCCCCGTCCCTCTGGGACAACCCGGAGGAGGCGCAGAAGATCACGAGTCAGCTGTCGCATCTCCAGGCCGAGGTCCGCAAGGCGGAGGCGCTGCGCGGCCGCATCGACGACCTCGCGGTGCTCTTCGAGCTCGCCGAGGCCGAGGACGACGCGGACGCCCTGGCCGAGGCCGAGGCGGAGCTCACCGAGGTGCGCAAGGCGCTCGACGAGATGGAGGTCCGCACCCTCCTGTCCGGCGAGTACGACGCCCGTGAGGCGCTCGTGAACATCCGCGCCGAGGCCGGTGGCGTCGACGCCGCCGACTTCGCCGAGCAGCTGCAGCGCATGTACCTGCGCTGGGCCGAGCGCCACGGCTACAAGACCGAGGTCTACGAGACCTCGTACGCCGAAGAGGCCGGCATCAAGTCGACCACCTTCGTCGTCCAGGCCCCGTACGCCTACGGCACCCTCTCCGTCGAGCAGGGCACGCACCGCCTGGTCCGGATCTCCCCGTTCGACAACCAGGGCCGCCGCCAGACGTCCTTCGCGGGCGTCGAGGTGCTGCCGGTCGTCGAGCAGAGCGACCACGTCGAGATCGACGAGTCCGAGCTGCGCATCGACGTGTACCGCGCGTCCGGCCCCGGCGGCCAGGGCGTCAACACGACCGACTCGGCGGTGCGCATCACGCACATCCCGACCGGCATCGTCGTCTCCTGCCAGAACGAGCGCTCGCAGATCCAGAACAAGGCGAGTGCCATGAACGTCCTCCAGGCGAAGCTCCTCGAGCGCCGCCGCCAGGAGGAGCAGGCGAAGATGGACGCCCTCAAGGGCGACGGCGGCAATTCCTGGGGCAACCAGATGCGCTCCTACGTCCTGCACCCGTACCAGATGGTCAAGGACCTGCGGACCGAGCACGAGGTCGGCAACCCGCAGTCCGTGCTCGACGGCGAGATCGACGGCTTCCTGGAGGCCGGTATCCGCTGGCGCAAGCAGCAGGAGAAGTAACCATCCGGATTAAGCCGTTCGAGGCCCGGAGTGCGCAGAGCACTCCGGGCCTCCGGTTTATGCGGACAAGAATTGGCTGAGCGAATTTCCGGGGCGTGTTCGTCCGATTACCCGGCGAAACCGAAGCCGCGCGCCAGGACGGCCACCGCGACGAGCGCCACCAGCAGCGCTATCAGCGCGGCGGGGGTCAGGGCGCCGAAGATGCCTTCCTGGTGCTGGAGCCGCTCACGGCTGGCCCGGCAGACCGGGCACCGGCCCTCGCTGACGGGGGCCGCGCAGTTGGCGCACACCAGTCGGTCGCATGTCATGCGATGTCCTCCTCCGGTACGTCCAACGCGCGGGAGACCGTCGCGGTTCCCCTTACCACTGTGCCAGCTTCTCCGCCGTTCGGCGCGGGCGGTCCCCGGAAGCGGGAACCCGGAGCGGGGAAAGGAACCCGATTGTCCTCGGTTTGTCCCCGACAGGGCCCGGTACCGACTGCGCGTGCACGCCTGATTCGCGTAGGGTCACGGACACCGACGGGAGCCGCGAAGCCGGCGTTCCGTGCCGCTATCCAGGTCGACGCGTGGTGCACTCGTGATCCGATTCGACAACGTCTCCAAGTCCTACCCCAAGCAGAACCGTCCGGCCCTCCGCGACGTCTCGCTCGAGATCGAGAAAGGCGAGTTCGTCTTCCTGGTCGGTTCCTCGGGGTCCGGGAAATCCACCTTCCTGCGGCTGCTGCTGCGGGAGGAGCGGGCCAGCCACGGTCAGGTCCATGTGCTCGGCAAGGACCTCGCCCGGCTCTCGAACTGGAAAGTGCCCCAGATGCGTCGCCAGTTGGGCACGGTCTTCCAGGACTTCCGGCTGCTGCCCAACAAGACCGTCGCGCAGAACGTGGCCTTCGCCCTGGAGGTCATCGGCAAGCCGCGCGGCGAGATCCGCAAGGCGGTGCCGCAGGTCCTGGAGCTGGTGGGGCTCGGCGGCAAGGAGGAGCGGATGCCCGGCGAGCTCTCCGGCGGTGAGCAGCAGCGTGTCGCGATCGCCCGGGCGTTCGTGAACCGTCCGATGCTGCTGATCGCGGACGAGCCGACGGGCAACCTCGACCCGCAGACCTCGGTCGGCATCATGAAGCTGCTGGACCGGATCAACCGGACCGGCACCACCGTGATCATGGCCACGCACGACCAGCAGATCGTCGACCAGATGCGCAAGCGCGTCATCGAACTCGAACAGGGCCGTCTCGTCCGCGACCAGTCGCGCGGCGTCTACGGCTACCAGCACTGACGCAGTACAGCAGTACAAGAGCAACGCAAGAGCCTGAAAGGACGCCATGCGCGCCCAGTTCGTCCTGTCGGAGATCGGCGTCGGTCTCCGCCGCAACCTCACGATGACCTTCGCGGTGATCGTCTCCGTCGCTCTGTCGCTCGCCCTGTTCGGCGGTACGCTCCTGATGCGGGAGCAGGTCAGCACGATGAAGGGCTACTGGTACGACAAGGTCAACGTCTCGATCTTCCTGTGCAACAAGGTCGACGCCGAGTCGGACCCGGCCTGCGCCAAGGGCGTGGCGACCGAGGAGCAGAAGAAGCAGATCAAGGCCGATCTCGAGAAGATGTCGGTGGTGCAGAGCGTCCAGTTCGAGACGGCCGACGAGGCGTACAAGCACTACAAGGAGCAGTTCGGCAAGTCCCCGCTGGCCGGCTCGCTGACCCCGGACCAGATGCAGGAGTCGTTCCGGGTCAAGCTCAAGGACCCCTCCAAGTTCGCGGTCATCACCAGCGCCTTCTCCCAGCGCCCCGGCGTCCAGGTGGTGCAGGACCAGAAGACGCTGCTGGAGAACCTCTTCAACCTCCTCAACGGCATGAACTGGGCCGCGCTGCTGCTGATGGCCCTGATGCTGGTGGTGGCGCTGCTTCTGATCGTCAACACGGTGCGCGTCTCCGCCTTCAGCCGCCGCCGGGAGACCGGGATCATGCGTCTGGTCGGCGCGTCGAACTTCTACATCCAGATGCCGTTCATCATGGAGGCCGCTTTCGCCGGGCTGCTGGGCGCGGCGCTGGCGTGCGTGCTGCTGGTCTGCGGCCAGCAGTTCCTGGTGCACGACTGGCTGGCCAAGAGCGTCGACGTCATCCAGTTCATCGGCTGGGACGCGGTGCTCACCAAGCTCCCGCTGATCCTGGCCTTCGGCGTGCTGGTGCCGGCCTTCGCCGCCTTCCTCGCCCTGCTGAGGTACCTGAAGGTGTGACGAGCGGCAAGTACGCACGCCCGTCGGACCGTGACGACCGGCAGGCGCGCGCGTACCCCGCCGTGTGACGATCGCCAAGGGCGCCGTACGGTCAACTCCCCGTACGGCGCCCTTCGGTGTCCTAGACTCACGCGCATGCCGGGCCCGACCGTGTACGCACCGACGCGCAGCGTCCGTCTGGGGGCCGCGCTGACACTGGTCTTCGTGGGCGTCCTGGCGACGGGCGCCGCGGCCGGGTCCTGGAGCGCCCAGGGCCAGGACGGCCGGAAACCGTCCTACGGCGCGCCCGCCCCGGGCGACGCGAAGCCGGCCCAAGCGCCGTCCGGTGACCGCTGGAGCGCCGTGTACACCGCCGAGGAGTACGAGGGCTTCGAGCGCGCCCTCGACGGCGCCTACGTGGGCGTCGGTCTCTCCGCGCGCCGCACCGGCGGCGGCCTGATGGAGGTGGCCGGGGTCCAGCCCGGCAGCCCGGCGGCCCGGGCGGGCCTGCTGCCGGGCGACCGGCTGCGCACCGTCGACGGCCTGGACGTCACCGGCCGCCCCGTCACCGAGGTCGTCGCCCGGCTGCGCGGCGACTGGGACGGGGATGGGGACGGGGACGCCCCGGCCTCGCCCCCGTCGAGAGCCCCGCACACCGCCGGCCACGGCCCCGCCGTCGCCGTGCCCGGTACGCCCGTCCGTCTCGGTCTGGAGCGCGGCAGCCGGAGCTGGGAGCGGACGCTGCGCCGCGAGCGGCTGGCCACCCGGAGCGTCGTGGTCGACCGGCTGCGCGACGGGGGGTCCCCGCCGGCCACCCTGGTCAAGGTCGGCGCCTTCACCAAGGGCACCGGCGCCCGCGTCCGCGAGGTGGTCCGGGCGGTCGCGCCCCGCGAGGGCGTGCTGCTGGACCTGCGCGGCAACTCCGGCGGGCTGCTGACCGAGGCCGTGGGGGCGGCCTCGGCCTTCCTCGACGGCGGGCTCGTCGCCACGTACGACGTGCACGGCCGCCCGCACGCGCTGCGGGCCGGGCGGGGCGGGGACACCCGGCGGCCGCTGGTCGTCCTCGTCGACGCCGGCACCATGAGCGCCGCCGAGCTGCTGGCGGGCGCGCTCCAGGACCGGGGGCGCGCGGTGCTGGTCGGGACGCGCACCTTCGGCAAGGGCTCGGTCCAGATGCCCAGCCGGCTGGCGGACGGCTCGGTCGCCGAGCTCACCGTCGGCCACTACCGCACCCCGGCGGGCCGTGCCGTCGACGGCGTCGGCATCACACCCGACCTGGTGGTTCGCGGGGACGCGGAGCCGCGGGGCCGCGAAGTATTGGGTGGCCTCGGAGCGGGGTCGTAGTGCGAGAATGGCTAGCGCTATGGCACTGCGTTTTCCCGGGGGACACCCCCCGGACCCCCGGCCGGGAAGGCCAAGCGTGCCTCTCGGACCGGACCTGGCGAGGAGATCGTGGCTAAAGAGACGGGTCGCAAGCTGATCGCGCAGAACAAGAAGGCGCGGCACGACTACCACCTGCTGACCACCTACGAGTGCGGCCTGGTGCTCACCGGCACCGAGGTCAAGTCGCTGCGGCAGGGGCGCGCCTCGCTGGTCGACGGCTTCGTCCAGATCGACGGCGGCGAGGCGTGGCTGCACAACGTGCACGTGCCCGAGTACAGCCAGGGGACGTGGACGAACCACAGCGCGCGGCGCAAGCGCAAGCTGCTGATGCACCGCGCCGAGATCGACAAGCTCGCGTCGAAGGCGCAGGACAGCGGTCACACGATCGTGCCGTTGTCGCTGTACTTCAAGGACGGCCGGGCCAAGGTCGAGATCGCCCTGGCGAAGGGCAAGAAGGAGTACGACAAGCGGCAGACGCTGCGCGAGAAGCAGGACGTGCGCGAGTCGAACCGCGCGATCGCCGCGGCGCGCCGCCGGCAGCGTGCCCGGGGCTAGCCGCCCGCCGGGAATACGCTGGCACCGTCGTGCGTTGGTCACGTACGATGGGCGACACGCACACCGGCCGATGGCAGGTGCGCACCTTGATAACACCACATGGGGATGATCGGTTTCGACAGCGGATGTCGAAGCAGGGGAAGCGAGCCGAGGAAGCGGCAATGATCTCGTAAACCATATGTCGCAACCAATAATCGCCAACACCAAGCGCGATTCCTTCGCCCTCGCTGCCTAAGTAGCGACTCGCGAAGTGTCAGCCCGGGGCTGTTCCCGACCCGGATCCTGGCATCAGCTAGGGAACTAAACCACTGGGCCCGGCCACGGGGCCCGGTGGGAAATCAAACAGTGGCTGAGCCCGTCGGAGACTTGTTCGCGTGATCTCCGGGGCCGAGAAAATCGCAGCGAACTGCGCTCGGAGAAGCCCTGGTTCCGCACCGTTGGACGCGGGTTCGATTCCCGCCATCTCCACTCCCCATAGCAAAACGCCTCTGACCTGCGGAAACGCTGATCAGGGGCGTTTTGCGTACCCGCCGCAGGAACCCGGGGGCCCGGTGCGCCCTCTTTCTGAATGACACGAGGGGGTGGCCCGGTGAACTGGACGCGTACGGCGGGGTCCGTGCTGGGTGCGGGGGTGCTCTGGCTGGCCTGCGGGGCGGTCGCGCAGCCGGCCGCGGCCGAGGGGCCGGGCACGGTGCATGTGCTGCTCAACGGCGCCTATGACAACCGTCCCGGTGAGCTGGTCGACATAGACGTGCAGGGCGTGCGCTCCCACGGCGAGGTCACCGTCACCTCGCCCGTCTTCCCGCACCGCGTGCGGCTCGCCCCGTACCACGTCGCGGACGGCCGGGGCCATCACGCGCGGCCCGCCATCGCCATGACCGTGGGGCCCGGCACGTACCCGCTGCGCGTGCACGTGGGCGGCAAGGTCGTCGCCGAGGACCGGGTCGAGGTCAAGGAGGCCGGCAAGCCGGTCTTCGAGGCGGGCACGGCCGGTGACGTGCTGCGGCCCGGCGAGCGGTTCCCGGTCTCCTACGACGACCTGGTGCCCGGCGCGACGGGCGACGCCTTCACCGTCACCTCGCCCGTCTTCCGGGGCCCGGTGCGGCTCGTCCACGACCCCCGGGGCGGGTACTGGAACAACCCGCGCATGTTCACCGCGCTGGTCGCCGTGCCGCACGACGCCAAGGACGGCACCTACAAGGTGCGGCTCACCGGTCCGCACGGGGAGATCGACGAGAAGGCGCTGGAGGTCCGGGCGGCCCGGCCCGGGGACAGCGACTACCTCGGCCGGGCCCGCGGCCCCGCCTTCTTCGCCCCCTCGGGCAGTCCCCAGGTGGCCCGCAAGAGCGGTCACAAGGTCGTGGCCGGCGGGACCGTCAACGTCCTCTGGCGCGACGGTTCGCCCGATCCGGGCGAGGACGAGCGGCTGACCGCGATCTCTCCCGCGTTCGAGCGGCCGGTGCCGCTCAAGCGTGACGAGAGCAAGGCCGGGGACGGCGACGACCCCCGCTACTACGGCCCCGCCCGCGTCCGCGAGGGCCTGGACGCCGGCCGCTACCCCGTCACCGTCGTCAGCCACCACGGCCGGGTCAAGCGCACCGGCCATCTGCTCGTGGAGGCCGCCGCGCAGGCGTCCGGGGGCGGCCCCGACCGCACCCTGCTGATCGGCGGTGTCTCCGCGGGCGCGGTCGCCGGCACGGCCCTGGGCGTCGTCCTCGTCCTGCGGCGGAACCGCGCCCGGACAGCCGGACAGGCGCCGGCCGGGGTGTCGCAGCCGGAGTGAGGGCGCGCCGGGCACCCCCGGGGAAACCGGCCGAAGGGCGGCCACGGCGACCGGGTGGCCGCCGCGCGCGCCCGTGCTGTTGACTGCGCCGCATGCCGTACGACATAGAGCCGCGCCTGCTGCGGGCGTTCGTCGCCGTCGCCGAGGAGCTGCACTTCACGCGTGCCGCGGCGCGGCTGTACGTGGCCCAGCAGGCGCTCAGCCGCGACATCGGGCGCGCGGAACGGCTGCTGGGCACCCGGCTGTTCCTCCGCACGACCCGGCACGTCGCCCTCACCGCCGACGGGGAGCGGCTGCTGCCGCACGCCCGGCGGATCCTCGCGGCGTACGAGCGGCTGGCCGCCGCCTGCGCGGGGGAGCCGGACCGGCCGCTCACCGTCGACGTCGGCGGCACCATGACCACCGGCCACCTCGTCCTCGCCCGGGCGCGCGCGGCGGCGCCGGAGCTGGAACTGGTCAGCCGGCACGGCAGCGGTCTGACCGGCGCGGCCACCGCCGTCGCCGGCGGCCGCCTCGACGTCGCCTTCGGCCGGGTGGCCGGCCTGCCCGCCGCCCTGCGGACCGGCCTCGGCCACCTGCCCGTGCGCCTGGAGCGCATGGCCGTCCTGCTGCACGAGGACCACCCCCTGGCGGCTCGCGCGAGCGTGCCGCTGGACGCCCTGCGCGGCGAGACCCTCTACGCGGCCGCGGGCAACCCCGCCACGGCCGAGTGGACCGATCTCGCCGAGCGCCTCTTCGCCGGCCGCGGTATCGCGCTCGCGGAGCCCTTCCCGGAGATCGAGGGCAAGGAGGAGTTCGTCCGCGTCGTCCGCCGGCGCGGCTGGTCCGTCCTCGCGAGCGAGCAGTTCATCGAGGTCCCGGGCATGGTCCTGCGCCCGATCGCCGAGCCGGTCCCGCTCTCCCCCGTCTCCCTGGTCTGGCGCGCCGGCCTGCGCCACCCGGGCCTGGACGCCCTGCGCCGCGCCGCGCGCGAACTGAGCACCGCCCGCGCCTGGCTGGCCCTCCCGTCCACCCCCTGGTGGCTCCCGGCGGCGGACGCCGAGGCGATGGGGATCCCGGGTTCCTGAAGCCCCGGACAGCGCCCGCGCGGCGCGGGGCTGGCGGCCGGGTGGGGTGGGAGCGCACTCTGGGACGGCGGGGCGGACAGGACCCAGACGGAAAAGGTGACACGCGCATGGCGGCGTCGGCGGCCTCCTACGAGCTGCGGTTCGACTCGGGGCGGCTCTGTCTCGATCTGGTGGCCACGGTGGGCGGACGGCTCAGCGAGGCGCCGGTGGAGCGGCTGGACACGCCCGAGCGGCTGAAGGTCTGGCTGCTCGGTGCGGGGATCGTCCCCTCGGGCACCGTCCTGGACGTCGTGGACGGGCTCTGGCTGACCCGCTTCCACGCGGCGCGCGACCTGCTGCACCGGGTGGTCCACGCGGAGCTCGACGGCCGGGCCGCCGAGCCCGACCTGGAGCGCGTCAACGCCCTGGCCGCCGCCGCGCCGCCCGCGCTGCGCGCCGTGCGGGGCGCCGACGGCGGCCTGGTGCGGGTGCTCGCGGGCGCCCCGGACTGCCGCGAGCTGGTGGGGCAGGTCGCCCGGGACGCGGTGGAACTGCTGACCGACCCGGCGGCGCGTGGACAGCTGCGCCGCTGCGAGGGGGAGACCTGCTCGCTCGTCTACCTCGACACCTCGCGCGGCCGCCGGCGCCGCTGGTGCTCCAGCGAGGTGTGCGGCAACCGCGAGCGCGTCGCCCGGCACCGGCGGCGCGCGGTGAACGGCAAGGCGGCCTCCCGGTAGCTCCCCGGAATTCCTCCGGCGCGCGGTGAGCACGACGGGTGCGCCGGCCGTATCCCCGGGTGAAGGCATCCGGCCGGGACACCGGCCCGGGCACTCGACCCAGGGGGAACGCTTGCGCAAGGATGCCGTCGTGGCTGACAGGACGAGTCCTGACGAAGAGCTCATGCGTGCGCTCTACGAAGAGCACGCCGGACCGCTCCTCGCCTTCGTCTCCCGCCTGGTGGCAGGCGACCGCCAGCGCGCGGAGGACGTCGTCCAGGAGACGCTGCTGCGTGCCTGGCGCAACGCCGACCGGCTGCGCGACGCCCCCGGCTCCGTACGCCCGTGGCTGGTGACCGTCGCCCGGCGCATCGTCATCGACGGCCACCGCAGCCGGCAGGCGCGGCCCCGGGAGGTCGACCCCGGGCCGCTGGAGCTGATGCCGGCCGCGGACGAGATCGACCGGGCACTGCGCCTGATGACCATCTCCGACGCGCTGGGCGATCTGTCCGAGGCCCACCGGGAGGCGTTGATCGAGACCTATTTCAAGGGACGTACGGTGAGCGAGGCGGCCGAGGTGCTGGGAGTACCGCCGGGGACGGTGCGGTCGCGGGTGTTCTACGCCCTGCGCGCCCTGAAGCTCTCGCTCGAGGAACGAGGAGTGACGGCATGACCGAGCCGGCACGTCACACCGACGTGGGCGCCTACGCGCTCGGCGTCCTCGACGCGGCGGACGCCGCGCGCTTCGAGGAGCACCTGGCGGAGTGCCCGCGGTGCGCGGCCGAGCTGGACGACCTGCTCGGGCTGACCCCGCTCCTCGCCGACCTCAAGGCGGCGTCCCCCGAGTCCGGGCCGATCCCGCCCGAGCCCCGGCCGGAGGCCCTCGGCGGCGCGCTGCGGGAGGTCGCCGCCGTCCGCCGGACGCAGCGCACGCGCCGCCTGCTGATGCTCGCGGCCGCCGTCGCCCTGATCATCGCCGGACCCCTGGTGGGCGCGGCCGTGACCGCGGAGAACGCCCCGACCCACAGCGGCGCGAGCGCGGCCAAGGAGATGTACGAGGAGGGCGAGAAGTACGGCGCCGTCGACCCGGTCACCAAGGTCGACGCCACGGTCTCGCTGGAGGACAAGCCCTGGGGCACCCACGTCGCCCTCCGGCTCGGCAACGTCAAGGGCCCGCTGACCTGCGACCTCGTCGCCATCGGCAGGAACGGCACCGAGCAGACCGTGACCACCTGGGCCGTCCCCGCCTCCGGCTACGGCATCGACAAGGGCGACAAGGGCGACAAGGGGGACAAGGGGGGTGCCCCCGGCTCTTGGGGCAAGGAGCCGCTCTACACCCACGGCGGCACCGCCTTCAACCGCCACGACATCGTCCGCTTCGAGGTCCGCACCCTCGACGGGCACCACCTCGCGACCGTCACGATCTGAGCACCGCCCCGGCGCGGCGGGTGCCCGAAATGTGACCTCGGGTGTGACCCGAGTCCTAACCCTTCGAGTGATCCTTCATGGTAAACCCCTCATGTCCGACAGGTGCGCCAGGCACCGGGGTTCGCGTACGGTTGACGGCTGCCCTACGCAGATTCAGAAGGGGGCCTGGGTGGCCGCGCAGAACGCCACGCACGTACAGGTGGCGACAGGGACGCCGATGGAGCCCGAAGGGGTTCGCGACCGCGAGATCGGCGCTGAGCAGCGCCATCTCGACCGGGTGTACCGGCGTCTCGAAGAGAAGATCCACGAGGCGGAGTTCCTCATGGACGACGCCGCCAAGCGCGGCCAGGTCGGCACGCCCGGAGCGCTCGCCGAGCGGGACGCCCAGGTGTTCCGCGCGGGCATGCACCTGAGCCGGCTGAACAACGAGTTCGAGGACTTCCTCTTCGGCCGCATCGACCTGCTGCGCGGCAAGGACGGAAAGAAGGGCCCCGACGGGGCGTACACCTCGGTCGAGCCGGCCGACGACGCCGTGACCGGTGAGCGCGCCGAGATCGCCGAGACCCTGCACATCGGCCGCATCGGCGTGCTCGACGCCGACTACTCCCCGCTGGTCATCGACTGGCGGGCGCCGGCCGCCGCCCCCTTCTACCGGGCCACCCCGGTCGCGCCCGGCCGGGTCGTGCGCCGCCGCGTCATCCGCTCCAAGGGCCGCCGCGTCCTCGGCGTCGAGGACGACCTGCTGCGCCCCGAGCTGACCACCACCCTCGACGGCACGGCGCTGCCGGTCGTCGGCGACGGCGCGCTGATGGCCGCGCTCGGCCAGGCCCGCAGCCACACCATGCGGGACATCGTCTCCTCCATCCAGGCCGAGCAGGACGTCGTCATCCGCGCCCCCGCCGCGTCGGTCACCGAGGTCGAGGGCGGGCCGGGCACCGGCAAGACCGCCGTCGCCCTGCACCGCGCCGCCTACCTCCTCTACCAGGACCGCAGGCGCTACGCGGGCGGCATCCTCGTCGTCTCGCCCACCCCGCTGCTCGTCGCCTACACCGAGGGTGTGCTGCCCTCGCTGGGCGAGGAGGGCCAGGTCGCGATCCGTGCCCTGGGCTCCCTCGTCGACGACGCCGAGGCCGACATCTACGACGAGCCGGCCGTCGCCCGCATCAAGGGCTCCTCCCGCATGCTCAAGGTCCTGCGCAAGGCCGTGCGGGGCGCGCTGGAGACGCCGGACGCGCCCGAGCGGCTGCGCGTCGTCGCCTTCGGCGCGCGGATCGAACTGGACGCCGGTGAGCTCACGCGCATCCGCCAGGCCGCCCTCGGCGGTACCGCGCCGATCAACCTGCTGCGCCCGCGCGCCCGCCGCTTGCTGCTGGACGCCCTGTGGTCCCGGGCGGGCGGCCCCCGCCGCTACACCGACCCCGAGCTCGCCGCGGAGGCCCGCGCCGCGTTCGACGAGGACATCACCACCGAGGACGACTTCCTGGCCTTCCTCGACGCCTGGTGGCCCGAGCTCACCCCGCGCCGGGTGCTCGCCTGCCTGGCCGACGAGAAGCGGCTGGGCCGCTGGGCGCGCCGCGAGCTGATCCCCCGCGAGGTGCGGCTGCTGGCCCGTTCCCTGCGCCGTCTGGACGAGCACGGCCGCGGCCCGCTGTCCGTGCACGACGTCGCGCTGCTGGACGAGCTGGAGACGCTGCTCGGCGTCCCGCACCGGCCGAAGCAGCCGCGCGAGGCCCACCCGCTCGACCAGCTCACCGGGCTGGAGGAGCTGATGCCCCAGCGCTCCGAGTCGCGCCGCGAGCGCGCCGAGCGGCTGGCCCAGGAGCGGCGGGACTACGCGCACGTCATCGTCGACGAGGCGCAGGACCTCACGCCCATGCAGTGGCGCATGGTCGGCCGTCGCGGCCGGCACGCGACCTGGACGGTCGTCGGCGACCAGGCACAGTCCTCCTGGTCCGACCCGGACGAGGCCGCGGCCGCCCGTGACGAGGCGCTGGGCACCCGCCCGCGCCGCCGCTTCCGCCTCACGGTCAACTACCGCAACCCCGCCGAGATCGCCGAGCTGGCGGCGAGGGTCCTGGCCCTGGCCATGCCGGGCATGGAGGCCCCGTCCGCCGTCCGCTCCACCGGCGTCGTGCCCCGCTTCGCCGTCGCCGACGGCGACCTGGGCGCCGCGGTCCGCCGCGAGGCGGAGCGGCTGCTCGCGGACGTCGACGGCACGATCGGCGTCGTCGTCCCGATGGCCCGCCGCGCCCAGGCGCGCGACTGGCTGGCCGGGCTGGGCGACCGGGTGATCGCCCTGGGCAGCCTGGAGGCGAAGGGCCTGGAGTACGACGCGACGGTCGTCGTCTCGCCCGCGGAGATCGCGGACGAGTCCCCGGCGGGACTGCGCGTGCTCTACGTGGCCCTGACACGCGCCACGCAGCGCCTGACGGTGCTCTCGGGCGAACGCGACGACCCGGACACAGCAGGCGTCCCGGACCTCCTCCGGGACTGAGGGGACGCGCCCGGGGGAGCGCCCCGAAGGGGTGCGGGGCGGTGTCGATCTGACGTTCTCGGGAGGAAGAGGGCCCACCGGAATTACTTTCGGAGCGCCCTTTGTTAGCCTGTATACGGCACCGGCTCGATCCAAGCCCCCGGGCCCAACCTTCGTCGCTTCGAGCGACCACTTGCCGCGAGGCGAGCATGGCGGGTCGGTGTCGCAGACGTTCCCCACGGGCGTCTCTCTCCCCACAGGGAGCAGAGGCGCCCGTCGGCGTTTGCGGGGCCGCCCGGAACTCTCCGGTTACCACGTACTCGCCGGTAGGTGGGACGATCGATGGCCGCGCACCCGAGCGCGGCGGAACGAAACAGGGAAAGCAGGGGAAAGCGGCCATGGCAACGGCGCCTAGCGTCTCGTACTCGATGACGGTCCGGCTGGAGGTTCCGGCCGGTGGGACCGCGGTCAGCCAGCTGACCACGGCCGTGGAGTCCTCGGGTGGGTCG
>NZ_JBFAPH010000112.1:0-17923 GCF_040675635.1 Streptomyces sp. NPDC049577 | reverse complement strand
CGCTTCGGGGCGCGCGGTCCGCGCCCCGGGGGCCGTGAGCGCCGGGTCCGCCCCCGCCGCGGACGCCGGGTCCGCCGCGCGGGTACGGCGGGCGGGCGGGATCGCGCCAGGGGGCGTGGCGACGGGGGACGCCACCGCCTCGCAGGGGCGCCGGAGGGTGCGGGCCGCGCCGGGTCCGGAGGTGGCGAGCGCCGGGTCCGCCGCGCGGGTGCGGCGGGCAGGCGCGGTGACGGAGGTTGCCTCCGCCCCGCAAGGGCGCCGGAAGGCGAAGGCTGCGCGCGGGGTGGAGGGTGCCGTCTCCTACGCCCTGCGGCAGATCGGCGACCCGTACGTCCTCGGCGGGAACGGGCCGAAACGCTGGGACTGCTCCGGGCTGGTCCAGCAGGCGTACAAGCGCGCCGGCATCCGGCTGCCGCGACTCGCCGTCGATCAGTACCGGGCCACGGCCCGCGTGTCGAAGAAGTCGCTGCGCCGGGGCGACCTGGTGTTCTGGTCGGCCAACGGGCGGGCCTCCGGGGTGCACCACGTCGCGATCTACCTCGGCGGCGGCCGGTACGTCGAGTCGGCCCGGCCCGGCACGAAGGTCCGGATCTCCTCCTTCTCGTACTTCAGCCCGAACATGTACGGGCGGCCGGTCGCGAAGGCCGAGAAAGCCGGGAAGGCCAAGGCGGCTGCGAAGGCCAAGCAGGCCGGGAAGGCCGGGGCGGCCGGGAAACGGTGACCGGGTCATTGCCGCATTTGGCCTGGACATGACTATTGGCCGGTACTAGCCTCCGCATTGGTCTGGACCGCATTTCACCTCCGGACCGTCACTCACCCACCTCACAGAACCCCCCACGTTCTCGAGGAGTGCAGCAATGCGAAAGAAGATCAGTGCGGCGATCATCGGCTTAGGAGTCGCCTGCGTCTCCGTCGCCGCCACCGGCACGGCCACCAGTCACGGCTACACCGACGCCCCCACCAGCCGCCAGGTGTTCTGCGCGAAGGACACCGTCCAGGACTGCGGCGAGATCCAGTGGGAGCCGCAGAGCGTCGAGGGCCCCAAGGGCTTCCCGTCGCACGGCCCCTCGGACGGCACCCTGTGCGCGGGCGGCAACAGCCGCTTCGCCGAGCTCGACGACCCGCGCGGCGGGAACTGGCCGGCCACCAAGGTCACCTCCGGCCAGAGCTACACCTTCCGCTGGAAGCTCACCGCGCGCCATGCGACCACGGACTTCCGCTACTACCTCACCAACAGCCACTACGACCCCACCAGGCCGCTGACCAGAGCGGACCTCGACCCGCAGCCCTTCCTGACCGTGCCCTACGGCGGCCGGATCCCCGACGCGACCGTCACCCATCAGGGCACCATTCCGGCCGGTCGCACCGGCAAGCAGCTCATTCTCGCGGTGTGGACCATCGCGGACACCGGTAACGCGTTCTACGCCTGTTCCGACGTCCGGTTCTGACGGCGCCGGGCACCGATGTTCCGAGGGGCGCGGGGCGGCCCGGCCGGCGGCGGCCGCCCCGCGTCGCTCACTCCTCGGGATCGGGCACGCTCGTGTCCCGGCGCAGCGCGATCCGCCCCAGTGCCGCCGCCACCGCCAGCGCGACCACGGCCAGCAGCGCGTAGTCCGGCACCGCGCCGCCGACGCGCGAGGCGAACTCCTCCAGCCGGAACTCCTGCTCGGCGTCCAGGATCCCCGGCAGCCCGGTCGTCCCGTCGTAGCGGAGGAAGAGCACTCCGATGCCGATGAAGAACAGCCCCGACAGCAGCGACGTGGTGTGCAGCCGCAGCCGGCCGAGCCGCAGCTCCCGTCCGCGCAGCCAGCGCCGGCCGCCGAGCCGGTAGCGGTCCCAGAACAGCGCCAGCACGAACAGCGGCAGCGCCATGCCCAGCGCGTACACGGCCAGCAGCGACGCCCCGTACACCGGGTTGCCGTGCACGGCCGACACGGTCAGCACCGCGCCGAGGATCGGCCCGGCACAGAAGCCGGCCAGTCCGTAGACGCAGCCGAGCAGGAACGTCGACGCCGCCGAGCGCGGCGTGATGCGGCCGGCCGCCGCCTGGGCCCGCCTGGAGGCGAAGCCCAGGCCCAGGATCTGGGCGGCGCCGAGTGCGATGACGACCCAGCCGCCCGCCGTGACCAGCAGGTCGCGGTGGCCGTTGAAGAGCCGGCTCGCGGCGGTGGAGGCCGCGCCGAGCGGCACGAGGGTGGTGGCCAGCCCGAGGTAGAAGACGCCGGTGCGGGCGAGCAGCTTTCCGGTGCTCGCGAGCGAGTACGCGAAGAAGGCGGGCAGCAGCAGCGCGCTGCACGGACTGAGCAGGGCGAGGGCGCCGCCGAGGAAGGCGGCGAGGAAGCCGATGTCCGTCACTTGGCGGTCCCCGCGGGAGCGGCCGCCTTCGCGGCCTTCGCCTGTTCGACGGCCTCCTCGAACGCCTTCATCGGCTGGGCGCCCGCCAGGGGACGGCCGCCGACCAGGAAGGACGGGGTGCTCTGCACACCGAGCGAGTAGCCCTCCTGCTGGTCCTTCTGCACGGCGGCCTCGGCCTCCGGGCCGTTCATGTCCTGGCGGAAGCGGTCGAGGTCCGCCACGCCGGCCGCGCCGGCCATCTCGACGAGCTTGTCCTCGGCGAGCGCGTCGCCCTTGCGCAGCTTGGCGAAGAGCTCGTCGTGCAGGGCGGGGAAGCGGCCCTGACGCCCGGCGGCCCAGGCGGCGCGGGCGGCCCGCTCGGAGTCCTTGCCGAAGATCGGGAAGTTGCGGAACTCGATCCGCAGGACGCCCGTGTCCACATACTTCCTGACCAGCTCGGGCAGGGTCTCGCGGGTGAAGCGGCCGCAGAACGAGCACTGGTAGTCGGCGTACTCGACGAGCACGACGGGGGCGTCGGTCTTGCCGAGGGCGAGCGGGTCGCCCTGCTCGCGGCGGCTGGTGGTGCGCTCCAGATCGTCGTAGAGCTTCTGCTGCGGATCGGCGGCCGGGCCGTTCGCCGCTCCGGCGGCGGCTGACGGCTCGCGCTTGCCGTCACCGCCGCTCTTGCCGAGGGCGATGCCCGCGGCGACAAGCGCCACGATCAGCGCGAGGACGGCGCCGACGGCGGCCGCGCGGCGACCGGGCGTGGAAAGACGTGCGGAAGTGGACATGGCGGGGTGGGCTCCCTGAACGTACGCGACTGAAAGCGTACGAATATGTACGGATCTATGGAATCTGGGCGCGCTGACGCACGGCCGATGGAGGTGGCCGTGGTGGCGGGGTCTAGATCCGCAGGACGGGGAGCAGTTCGGCGCAGCCGGCGACGGGGGCGGGCGGCGCCCGGGGCGCGGTGGCCTCCGGGGCGCGCAGGCGCGGCAGCGGGGTCCGGGTGGTGCCGGGCGCGGTGAGCGGGTCCGGCTGGGGGTGCGCGACGGCGAGCTCGGCGCCCTTGAGCGGGACGTCCTGCTGGCGGCAGGTGCCGCCGGAGGCCTTGCCGGTCTCGGTGGCTGCGGTGGCTGCGCTGGCCTTGGGAGCCTTGGCGGCCTTGGCGGCGGGTGCCCCGGGGACGGGGAGCGCCGCGAAGGCGGGGACGCCGCTCGCCGCATAAGCGGAAGGGCCCGCTCCGGAGAGGGAGGGGCCGAAGATCACCGCGAGGAGGAGCAGCAGCGCTGCGGCGACCGTCGAGCGGCGGTGCTGCGGCACGTGCTTTCTCCTTCCCGGACGTGATCAGCGGCGGCCCTCCATGCTACGGGCCGCCGGATCACGCGCGGTCCTACGCGGCCCGGCGGGCGTCCGCCGCGAGCGCGCGCAGCGCGGTGCGCTGGGCGTACCAGAGGAGGGTGACCGTGGTGGCGGCCATCACGATCGCGAAGGCGAGGTGGCCCGCCGTCGTGACGACCGTCAGACCGATCAGGCTGATCACCAGGTGGCTGCCGAGCCGCAGCGCGAGCAGGGCGATGGCCACCTTCCGGGTGCTCCTGCCGCGCCACAGCCGCTTGGCCAGCTTCAGCCGGGAGCGCATGACGGTCAGCGAGGCGACGAGGTTGACCACGCCCAGCGCGCCGAGGACCCACAGGCTCTGCGGGTAGGCCTTGAACAGGTCGTAGGCCGCGGACATCAGGCCCTCGAAGGCGAAGAACCAGGTCGGGAGCGGCTTGATCTCCGCATCGGCGGCAGCCTGGCCGGCCGGGGTCGTCGTCGGGGCGGCTGCGGTGGGGGCGATGGTCGCGGTGTCCATGGCAAGAAGTCTGTCGTGGTGGGCCGTGCGCGGGCAGAGCCGGCCATCACGGGTCCGCGATGACATAAGTCATCGCGGGGGAGGCGGGCTGAGCGTACGACGAAGGCCCCTCGCCGGAACGAGGGGCCTTCGTCTGTCTGTGCGCCGCCAGGGACTCGAACCCCGGACCCGCTGATTAAGAGTCAGCTGCTCTAACCAACTGAGCTAGCGGCGCTCGCTGACGAGATAAATACTACCTGGTCCGAACGGGTGCTCCCAACCACCCGCCTCAGGGGTCCCTCAGAGCGACAGCGACAGCAGCATCGGGGCCGCGTGCCGGTTCAGCGTGTCGGCGGCCCGGCGCAGCCGGTGCGCGTGCTCGACGGGGAGGGACAGCGCCAGCGAGCCGACCGAGCGGCCCGCCGTGATCGGGACGGCGGCGCAGACCGTGCCCACCGCGTACTCCTGGAGGTCCAGGACCGGGACCGTGACCGGCTGGGCGTCGAGCTTGCGGAACAGCACCTTCTCGTTGGTGATCGTCCGGGAGGTGAGCCGGGCGGCGCGGTGCCGGGAGAGATGATCGCGCCGGTCGTCGTGGTCCAGCTGGGTGAGCAGGCACTTCCCGACGGCCGTGGCGTGGGCGGCGACGCGGAAGTCGACCCACTCGTGGACCTTCGGGGTACGCGGGCCGTCCGCGTACTGCGTGATCCGCAGCTCGCCGTCCACGTAGCTGCTGAGGTAGACGGCGGCGCCGACCGTGTCGCGCAGGGCGGACAGGGAGCGCTGGAGCTTGCCCTCCAGGGCCGCCTTGCGGTCGCCGCCGGAACTGAGCAGCAGAAACGACTCGCCGACGACGTAGCCGCCGTCGCCGGTCAGCTCCACGTACTCCTCGCGGCGGAGCATCAGCAGCAGATGCGCGAGGTGCCCGGCGGGCAGCCCCGTCTCGCGCGCGATCTGTGCCTCGCTGACGCCGCCGGCGTGTCTGGCGACCGTTTCCAGCGCGCGCAGGGCGTACTGCACCGAGTGGAACGGTGCGGTCGGCTCGGGCCTGAGCGTCACGGGGTCCCCCTGGCGGTGTTCCGGCGGGTGCAGCGCTGTGCACGGTCCACGATAGGCGTGAACCCGGGCGCGGGGAGAGGGGGTTGGGCAGGTGGGGACGGGTTGGCATATGCCGGGGGCCCTGCGGGCGGCCGGCCGGGAATAACCGGAGCACGGCTCCGGTTGAGCTGGCCGCAGCCGAGAGACCCAGGGAGGGGCCACCGTGGCCGACACCGCTGACATTGCCGACTTCCATGACGACGTGGTCCGGGCCGAGCCACGCGGGAGCGCACCCGTGCCGCTGTCCGTGCTGGACCTCGCGACCGTCGGCAGCGGCCGGACCGCCCGGGAGGCGCTCGCCACCACCGTGGAACTCGCCCGGCTCGCCGAGCGGCGCGGCTACCACCGCTTCTGGGTCGCCGAGCACCACTCCATGCCGGGGGTCGCCAGCTCCTCCCCGGCCGTGCTGCTCGCCCATCTGGCCGCCCACACGGACCGCATCCGCCTCGGATCCGGCGGCGTCATGCTCCCGAACCATGCGCCGCTGGTGATAGCCGAGCAGTTCGGCACCCTGGAGGCGCTCGCGCCGGGGCGCGTTGACCTGGGCCTGGGGCGCGCGCCGGGCACGGACGGCGCCACCGCCGCCGCCCTGCGCCGCTCGGACCAGCTCGCCGAGGGTGCCGACGACTTCCCGCGGCAGCTGTCGGAGCTGACCCGCTTCCTGGACGACGACTTCCCGGACGGGCACCCGTACGCCCGCATCCACGCCGTGCCGGGGCCCGTACAGGGGCGGGTCCCCGGCGGCGTCCAGCGCGCCGACCGCCCGTCGATCTGGCTGCTCGGTTCCTCGGGCTTCAGCGCCCGGCTGGCGGGGGCACTCGGCCTGCCCTTCTCCTTCGCGCACCATTTCGCTGCCGCGAACACGGTTCCGGCGCTGGAGCTGTACCGCGAATCGTTCCGCCCCTCGGCCGTCCTCGACCGCCCGTACGCCAAGATCGGCGTCCAGGCGTTCGCCGCGGAGACGGCGGAGGAGGCCCGCCGCCAGGTCCGTACGGGCGCTCTGGCCATGCTCCGGCTCCGTACGGGGCGCCCCGGCCTGATCCCCACCCCCGAGGAGGCGGCCGCCTACGACTACAGCCCGGCGGAGCGCGACTTCGTCGCGAACTGGCTGTCCAACGTCGTGCACGGGACGCCGGAGGAGGTCCGCGAGGGCCTCGACGCGCTCGCGAAGCGCACGGGGGCGGACGAGCTGATGCTCACCAGCAATGCGCACAGCGCGTCCGCGCGGGTCCGCAGCTACGACCTGATAGCGAACGCGTACGGCTTCCCGCCGGCGACCTGACCCGCGGGGCGCCCCGCGCCCCACGGGCAGCCGGCCCGGGGCCGTGGTCAGTCCGCCGGACCCTCGCCGTGTCGGTTGCCCGCCGTTGCGGCGGGAAAGGGGTGCGGGGCCCGGCCCCGCGGTCCTGGTGGTGGCCGGTCGGCTCCTTGTGCCGTCCCCTAGCGGGTGCGGTACCCCCTCCCGCCGCGATGGCGCTCAGCCACGGGCGACGTGCTCGGCGGTGCCGTGCCGGCCTGGGGCCGTGGTCAGTCCGGTGGGCCGTCGCCGTGTCGGTTGCTCGCCGTTGCGGCGGGCAGGGGGTGCGGGGCCGGGCCCCGGGGTGCTGGGCGGGGCTGGGTGGCGGGCGCGGTACTCCCCTCCCGCCGCGACGGCGCTGTGGTGGGGCGGGGGGTGCCCCCGGTTTCGTTGTCGTGGGGGAGCAGGAGCGGGATGCGGTCCGGGGGGAGGGGGCGGGAGTAGAACCAGCCCTGGCCCGTGTCGCAGCCGAGGCGGCCCAGGCGTTCGGCCTGTTCCGCGCTCTCGACGCATTCGGCGGTGACCGTCAGGCCGAGCCGGTGGGCCAGCTGGACGAGAGCCTCGACGATGGTCTCGTCCGCCGGGTTCGGTCGTTCCTCGGCGCGGAAGCCGCGCATGAAGGAGCCGTCGAGCTTGAGCGTGGAGACCGGCAGCCGGCTGAGGTAGGCGAGGTTGGAGTAGCCGGTGCCGAAGTCGTCGATGGCGATGGCGACGCCCATGTCGCTCAGCTCCCGCAGCTGCTGGAGGGGGCGGCCCGCCGAGCCCATCACCGCCGACTCCGTGAGCTCCAGCTGGAGCAGCCGCGGCGGCAGCCCGGTCTCGGCGAGGATGGCCGCGACGTCGGCCACCAGATCCGAGTCCCACACCTGACGCACCGCCACATTGACGCTGACGACGAGTTGTTGCCCCGGCCGCTCCAGCTGCCAGCGGCGCGCCTGCCGGCAGGCGGCGCCCAGGACCCAGCGCCCGAGCGGAACGATGGCGCCGGTCTCCTCCGCCAGCCCGATGAACCGGTTGGGCGCCAGCACGCCGTACTCCGGGTGCCGCCACCGCACGAGCGCCTCCACGCCCCGCACGATGCCGTCGCCCAGCCCGACCAGCGGCTGGTAGTGCAGGGTGAACTCGCCCCGCTCGACGGCCGGCCGCAGCCGGCTGGCGAGGGCCTGGCGGGTCATGCGGTGGGCGTTGCGCTCGGGGTCGAAGACGGTCCAGCGGGCCTTGCCGTCGGCCTTCGCCCAGTACAGCGTGGTGTCGGCGGCCTGCATCAGCTCGGTTGCGTGGGTGCCGGCGGCGGGCCGCTCGACGACGCCGATGCTGGCGGAGACGGCCAGCGGCTGCCCGGCGACCTCGAACGGCCGCTGGAGTGCGGCCTGCACCTCCGCCGCCAGGGCCACGAGCTGCTCCGTGCCCGAGGACTCCTCGACCAGCAGGGCGAACTCGTCACCGCCGAGCCGCGCGACGAGGTGCCCGCCGGGCGCGGCGACGTCGGTCAGGCGCCGGGCCACCGCCCACAGCAGCCGGTCGCCGGCCCGGTGGCCGAGGGTGTCGTTGACGGCCTTGAAGCCGTCGAGGTCGAGGTAGCACAGCCCGATCCGGCGCGCCGTGCCCAGCGCGGCGGCCAGCCGCTCGAAGAAGAGGCCGCGGTTGGGCAGCCGTGTCACCGGATCGTGTGAGCGCACGTGCCGCAGCCGGGCGCGCAGAACGCGCCGCTCGCTGACGTCGGCGACCGACAGGAGCGCGTCCCGGCTGTCGGGCAGCGGGATGACCGTCACCTCGGCCCACAGGCCCCGGCGGCCGGGCCGTCTGAGCCGCCGGGTGCAGTGCAGCCGGTCGCGGCGGCCGAGCAGCACGTCGCGGTACTGGTCCCAGGTGCGCGAGTCGTCGCGCAAACCGGTGAACTCGTCGGCGGGCGAGTCCCGCAGCCGCGCGGGATCGGTGCCCAGCAGCGCGCCGAGCGCGTCATTGGCGGTGCGTACGAGACCGTCGCGGCCGACGACGGCCATCCCGAGCCGCGCCGCGCGGAAGGCGGCGCGGAAATCAATCGCAGTTACGTCACGTTGCGTGACGGCCGGGGGCGTGGAACCGGGCACGCCGCTCGGGCCGTCGGAGGATCCGCTCACCGCTCGCTCCAGCGTTGGCATCTGTTCCGCACAGAGATGCACGGGGATTCCGTACCGTCCGTGCGGGCTTCATGGAACACGTACGCGTGGTCGAAATGGCGGCAAATGACCGCCTGTAGGAGGGTTCCGTGCTGGAAATGTGGCGATCATAGGGCTCGTACGGGGACCGTTCCAGCGGCCCTGCCGCGAGCGGTGGAGCCGCCGACGAGGGTTCGACAGTTTCTGAACGTCCGTGCGCGTCGCTGCGCGCTCATGCCTGAGGCTGAATGGCCGCTTCTTCCCGATTGACCGTCAGTGACTGAGTGTGATGTACCCAGAAGTCGGCTTAGTCACTCGACTGGGGTAGTGAAACGGGGCATACCACCACAAATAACAAGAGGGTGGGGGAGGTCTCCCGATTCCGTCCTCGGAGGTCGACGTGGTGCGTGCACAGACACCCATGGGAGTGGAACGGCCGCGGCTGCGCCGCACCGGTGCCGTCCTCACCTCCCTGTGCGCGATCGCCACCACCGCCATCACCGGCCCCGCCCACGCGGTCGGACTCGGCGGGCCGTGCGCCCTTCCTCGCAGCGACGCGCACCACTCCGAGGGCCTGGACAGCTGGAACACCGACTACCCGCGCCCGGCCGGCCGGCTGGACGCCGTCATGATCTTCCTGTCGTTCCCGGACGCGAAGCCCTACGTCGCCCCGGAGAAGCTCGCGGCGGACCACTTCCCCGCCACCTCCCGCTTCTTCGAGCGGGCCTCCTACGGGCGCTTCTCGCTCCGCGTCCACCCCGAGAAGCGGTGGATCCGGATGCCCCGGCCCTCCACCGACTACCGGATACAGCGCGACTGGGACGGCGAGCGGCGCACCACATATCTGCGCGACGCCATCGCCGCCGCCGACCCCACGGTGGACTTCAGCCGCTACGGCCTGGTCTACCTCGTCGCCGACCCCGACGCCCCCGGCGTCGACTCCGACGCGACCAAGGTCGTCAACCTCGACCAGCCCCTCCAGGCCGACGGCGCCGAGCTGCGCCGCGTCGTCACCGTCTTCGAGCACCATCCACCCGACCGCAACGTCCTCGCGCACGAGACCGGGCACGTCCTCGACCTGCCCGACCTCTATCACCGGCCCACGGACGGCAAGGGCGACTGGGACACCCATGTGGGTGACTGGGATCTCATGGGCAGCCAGTTCGGGCTGGCCGCAGACCCCTTCGCCTGGCACAAGTGGAAGCTGGGCTGGCTCACGGCACGCCAGGTCGACTGCGTCTCGGCCGCCGGCAGCACCCTGCACACCCTCCAGCCGCTGGAGGCGCCCATGCAGCCGCGCACGGACACGCGCACCCGGATGGTCGTCGTCCGGACGGGCCTGAACAGCGCGCTCGCGCTGGAGGCGCGCGGCGCGGCCGGCAACGACTCCTCCACCTGCACCGAGGGCGTACTGGTCTACCGGGTGCGCAGCGACACCGCCTCCGGCGCCGGGCCGATCAAGGTGCTGGACGGGCATCCGCGCACCCAGGCCTGCTGGGGGGAGTCGGTCTACCCGCAGCTGGCGGACGCGCCGCTCGGCGTGGGGGAGTCCCTGACCGCGGAGGAGGACGGGGTACGGGTGGAGGTGCGCGGCCGTACGACGAGCGGGGCGTGGACGGTGCGCGTCACCCGCTGAGCGGCCCGCTCGGCATACGACGAAGGCCCCTCGCCGGAGCGAGAGGCCTTCGTCTGTCTGTGCGCCGCCAGGGACTCGAACCCCGGACCCGCTGATTAAGAGTCAGCTGCTCTAACCAACTGAGCTAGCGGCGCCTGCTGACGTGGAAGACTTTAGCACCCTGATCCGGTGGAAAGAAAATCCGTATGTTTCAGCCGCGCGTGAGCGCGGGCGCGCTGGTCACGGCGGGTGTCCTGGCCGTCCCCAGGGCCGGGCGGGCGGCCCGCACGCAGGCCCACAGCAGCACGTCCGGGCCGGGCAGCCAGGGGCGGCGCTCCTCGGGGGCCAGCAGCCAGCGCGTGGCGGGGGGCGTCGGCTCGGCCGCCTCGTCGGGCGGGCGTGGCGCCGGGACCGTCACGGCGTCCCCGGTGCCGTGGCAGAGCAGCGGGGGCACCGCGCGCGACCACTCCTCCCAGGCCAGCAGTGCCGGCAGCCGCTGGGCCGTCCCGGGGGCGGCGAAGAGCAGCAGCCGGTCCCGCGTGGCGGCGACCGGCCCCGAGCCGGGGCCGCCGGACCACAGCCGGTCGAGCACCTTCCGCCCGAAGAGCACCGGGACGCCGATCACGTCGAACGCGGTGCCACAGGGCAGCACGAGCGGGGCCGTGGGGTTGTCGGCCCACAGCGCGTGCACGCTGCGGGGGAAGCGGCTGGCGGAGGCCAGCCAGTCGATGCCCTCGGGGGTCGCGCGCACGGCGGTGGGGCGGGTGTGGAGGGGGTGCGGGTCGCGTGGCCGGTACGTCATGGGTCTATGGTGTGCGCCACGTCACTGTCCGCATCCAGTAGTTCACGGAAATCGGGACAGGGTGGCGGGCGGTGCGCTATCTTGCGCGCCGCATATGCCAACGGCCCATGGCGGGGGCCATGGGCCGTGCTCGGGGTGTTCGTTCCCCGCGTTACTCCACCGCGCTGCCGTCCCGCAGCAGGCCGCGGCCGAACTCGACCATCTTCTTGGCGTAGTCCTCGCTCCACTCGGCGCGCTCCGCGATCACGGCCGTCGGCAGCCGGTCGAAGCGCCGGGGATCGGCGAGCTGGGCCGCCGCCACCGCCTGGTACTCGGTCGCGCGGTCGGCCGCGGCGCGGAAGGCCAGGGCCAGCTCCGTGGAGCGGGCCAGCAGCTCGCGCGGGTCCTCGATCGATTCGAGATCGAAGAAGTGCTCGGGATCGGCGACGGCCTCGGGCGGCTCGAAGAGCAGCTGCGCGGGCTTCAGACGGCGCGTACCACCGCTCTCACGCCCGCCGGGAGCCTGCTTCGGCTCGCACATGTACATACCTCCAGGATCGTCTGCACCGTCATCCATTGTCCTGCGGCGCGCAAGTACGCCGGGTCGCCTGCGGCTGGGCTTGCCCCACTTGCGGCGGGGGAACACCGGGGGGGGGCCCCCGGGCCCCCGGGTGCGGCGTCTCCGGGCTGTGGCCCGGACCGGCACCGCCGGGCTGGTCGTCGTGGGCTGAGCGCCGTGGCGGCGGGAGGAATTTCCGGGGGCGAGCCCCCCGGGCCCCGGGTGTGGCGTCTGCCCGGTGGGTCTTTGCCCGGGCTGCGGCCCGGGTCGGCACGGCCGGGCTGGTTGGCGTGGGCCGCGCGGTGGCGGCGTGAGGAATTGCGGGGAGGCCGAGGCCCCCGGCCCCGCGTCTCAGGGCTGGTTGTCGTGGGCTGAGCGCCGTGGCGGAGGGAGGAATTCCCGGGGGCGAGCCCCCCGGGCCCCAGCCGTCGGGTCGGCGCGTCGGGGCCGCTCGCCGCGGCGGGAGAGGCGGGGGGAGAACTGTCCGCCGCTACGGCGATCGGCCACCGTGGCGAGGGTCCGGCGGCATTCGCGATCACCGGACCGACGCATCAGGCCGGGCCCGCCCGCCAGGGCACCCGGTGTTCGGAGAGGTGCGCCAGCACCGCGTGGTGGGCCTCCCAGCCGTCCGGGAACTTGACCGTCACGCCCAGGGCGACCGGCTCCGTCGACGGGTGGTCGTCCAGGAGGCGGTCCACGCCCGCTCGGCAGACCACCACGCACGCGTGCCGGTGCCGGGAGGCGAGCACGCACAGGCGGCCCGTCTCCAGGTGGAAGGCCGACGCGTCCGGGCGGCCCGAGAGCGGGTGCAGGACGACCGTCACGTCGAACTCGCGGCCCTGCAGCCGGTTGGCCGTGTCGACCGTCACGCCGGTCACGCCCAGCCCGGCCAGGGCCGTGCGCACCGCCGCCGCCTGGTCGCGGTGGGCGGTGCCCACGGCGACGCGGTCCGCGGTCAGCGGCACCGGCTCCGGCGACCGCTCGCTGGTGACCGCACCGCCCCGGTCGAGCAGCCGCCGCACCACCAGGGCCACCGCGCCGATCGCCTCCGGGTCCGTGCGCGGCGTGTGGCGCGCGGGCAGCTCCAGCAGGCCCCAGCCCGACTCGGCCGCCTCGTCCAGCACCCGGTCCGGGCCGTCGCCGTCCGACGGCACGCCGAAGGTCAGCCGCCGGTCGCCGTGGTCCGTGCCGCTCCGGAACGGCGTGTACGGGTAGAAGGCGTCGGACACCAGCGGCGCGGCCGACGCGGGCAGCCGCCAGGACACCGGAAGCCGGTGCTGCGGCAGCCCCGGGTTGTGGGCCAGCAGCGTGCTCACCGCGCTCGCCGACGGGTCGTACGACAGCCCGGCCCACTGCTCGGCACCCACCTGGCTGAACGGGTCCAGCTGGCCCGGGTCCCCGACGAACAGCGCCCGCTCGAACAGCCCGGCCACGGCCAGCAGCGCGTCCGAGCGCATCTGGTACGCCTCGTCGACGATCGCGTGCCGCCACGGCTCGTCGACCTTGGTGTGCGCCCACTTCGCGGCCGTCGACACCACCACGTCCAGCCCGGCGAGGGCCGCGATCTTCGGGGACTTCACGACCCCCTCGTGCGCGTCGAGCGCCGGGTCGTAGGGCTGCTGGTCGTTGCTGTGCAGCCGGCCGACCGGCAGGTCCGGGTCCTGCTCGGCCAGGCGGAGCACCAGATCGTCGACCTGGGCGTTGGTCTGCGCCACGATCATCAGCCGGCGGCCCGCCGCCGCGAGCTCCCGGGCGGCCCGTACGACCAGCGTGGACTTCCCCGCGCCGGGCGGGGAGTCGACGACGACCCCGCGCCGGGGGCTGTGCAGGGTGTCCCGCAGGATCGCCTCGGTCGCCCTGTCGGCGGCCCGGGCGGCGTCGAAGGCACGGCCGCGCGCCAGCCGTACGGTCACAGGTAGTCCTCCACGGTCACCGGGTCGGGGTTCTCGGCCGGGGCGGCCGCATCCGGCGGGCCGCCGTGCGTCCACGGTGTGTCCTCCGGCTCGGGCAGCTCGGGGCCGCCCCGGGGCGCGTGCTCGAAGAGCGTCCAGCAGACCTGGTCGCCCTTCTCGGGCACGGAGCCCGGATCGGGGACCTTGCCGCGCCCCATGCCGGCGGTCAGCCGGACGGTCGGCCCGTCGGGCCCGGGCTCCACGACCTCCGCGGTCTGGGTCCGGCCGTCGGCCGTGGCCCGGTACACCCGGGCGCCCTCGGCGAGGTGCGGGGAGTCGTCCGTCCGCACGGTCACCAGCGGGCGCGGGCGGGGCACCTTCGCCTGCGAGTACTCCATCACCACCTCGGTGACCTCCCCGGCGAACGCCTCGCCCGCCAGCCGGCGCCCGGCCATCACCAGCGGGTCGTCCAGCGCCTCCTGCGCGTCCAGCAGGGCCTGCGCGGTCTCGCGCGAGGCCAGCTTGCGGGCCGCCGTCACCGCGTCGTCCCGCCGCGGCTGCGGCGGCTCACCGGCCCGTACACGGTCCCGGTGGGCGGTGTACGACCAGCGGTCGCGCCGCCAGCGGTCGGCGACGTGCGCGCCCTCCGGCAGGGCGCGCAGCAGGTCGACGCCGCGCCAGACGGCGTCCCAGGTGGGCCGCAGCTGCGACTCCAGCAGGGCGCGGATCTCCGCCTCGGCCCCGGGCAGCCCCGCGTCGTAGCGGGCCACGGCGGGGGCGAGGCGCTTGTTGTCGAAGGCCGGGTCGGTCGCCGGACCGGCGGGCGGCGTGGTGAGCAGCCCGTCGCCGTCCCGCTCGGTCTCCGCCCGCAGGGCGGCCTCGGCACCGCTCGTCCCGGCGGGCGGGTCGATCCAGGCGAGCAGCGCGCCGAGGTGCTGGTCCTCCAGGGCGCTCTGGCCCGTCGCCCAGTGCCGGCCGAGCAGCGCGGTCATCGGCAGCAGCAGCGACGAGCCGGGCACCCGCGCGCGCTCCCCGAGGTGCGTCAGCCACCGCCCCAGCAGCGGCACGCGCGGCGGCGCGGGGTGCGGCGCGTCGGGGTCCTGATCGGCGGTGCGCCGGAAACGCGTCGACCGCCCGAGCAGCCGGACGTACTCCACACCGGCCGCGCTGGGGACCAGCACCTGTGGCGCGTCCGCGCAGACCTCGTCGTCGCCCTCCTGCTCGTCGGAGAACTCCTCCAGGTACGGCACCAGGACGTCCGCCAGCTCGGCCAGGAACGCGAACCGGAGATCCCGGTCGCGCGGCTGCGCGACGGTCAGCAGCCGGGGTGCCTGCCGCTCGGTGCCGACGAGCGCGCCGAGGGGGGCGCCGGCTTCGCCGGCGGTGGTGAGCGGTACGAGCACGAGCGGACGCTCGGAGAGGTGGCGGTGGCGGACCGTCGCCAGGGGCGTCGCGCGGCCTTCCGCGGCGGCTTCCATGCGGGCGAGGGTGTGCATCAGCGACATGGGTTCGCGCTCCCCTCGTGGGGGCTGCGGGGTGGTTGCGGCCGTCGTTCCGGTTGTGCCGACCCTCGCCCGTCGCTGACCGCATGGGGGTGCCCCCGTCGCCCTGCGGAAGGACTGCCCGCAACCGGGTGCGGCACGTTCTTCGCGCGGTCCGGGGGTGCGGGGGCAGCGCCCCCGCGGGGCGCTAGCGGGGGGAAACCAAGTGCTTCCGCCCGCAACCGCGCCGCTCGCCGGAGCGCCGCCACCGCCGGGTCGTCGGGGTCACCCGTCTCGCCGCGGGCGGCGGCCAGGACGGACGCGATGGTCGGCATCCCGCCGAGCTCCGACCGCGCCGCCCGCCCGAGCCGGGTCACCGCGTCGCCCGCGGCGTTCCGGCAGTGGAAGGCCAGCTCGCACGCCGCCAGGCACTCCGGCGCGTACGCCGCCGGGACCGCGGCCACCGCCGCGGTGAGCTCGGCGGCCGGCCGCCCGGCGTCGAACGTGACGCCGGGCGGCAGCGCGGCGGCGATCTCCTCGACGCGGATGAGGCGGGCGAGCTGGCGCCGCGTGGTGGCGAGCGGCTTGCGGAGGTCGACGAGGGCCGCGGTCGGCAGGTTGGAGAAGTCCTTCGGGCAGACCAGCAGGGCCGACTCGCGCACGCGCGCCTCGTCGCCCAGGCGGGCCGCGACCTCCCGCAGGGCGAGCGCGTAGACCGCGGCCTGGCGGGCGGCGGCGCCGACCTTGGCCGGGTCGGCCGTGCCGTCGATCATCGGGAAGGACTTGATCTCGACGACGGTCCAGTCGCCGCCGGGGCCGACGACGATCGCGTCGGGCTCCAGATAGGCGGGCGTGCCCGCGACGGTGAGGGCGAGCAGCGGGTGGTCCAGGAGCGCCCAGCGGCCGGCGGCGGTGGCCTCCCGCAGGGCCAGGGCCGTACGGGCCGTGCGGCCCTCGGGTGCGATCGCCCTTTCCGGGTCGAACTAAGATCCGCCCCGTGAACACAGCTCTCCTCCTTCTCCTCCTCCCCGTCGTCGGCCTCATGGGCTGGGGCATCGAGCACCGCATCGACCGTGTCAACCGCAGAGTCGCCCGGGTCGAGCGCAAGGTGGACCTGATCCTCGATCACCTCGGCATCCAGGAGGAGAACCCCGGCCTCGCGCGTGTCGCCGCCCTCGCCGCCGAGGGGAAGAGGATCCACGCCATCAAGGCGTACCGCGAGATCACCGGGGCCGGTCTGAAGGAGGCCAAGGAGGCCGTCGACCGTCTCGCCCCGCCGGCGTAGGCGATGGGGTGGTGGGAGATCGACGCCGACACCCTCGCGCACAGCCGGTTCGTCGTCTCCGCGCTCGCCGAGACCACCGCCGGGCTGCTCGCGCTGGAACGCGGGGCGGCCGCTCACCCCGGTGAGCAGGCGTGGCTGGACGCGCACCGGGGCGCCTACCGGGAGCGGCTGGCGGGTGATCCCGTCACCGCCGCGCTCGTCAAGGCCGCCGTCGGGCGGCGCTGGATCGCGGACTTCCTCGCGCCGCCCCCGGGCGAGGGCGAGGCGGGGTTCGAGGAGGAGCTGGCGGTCGTACGCGGGACGCCCGTTGGCACCGTGCGTGCCGATCTCGCCGTGTCCCTGGGCGGTCGGCCGTTGCCGGGCGTTCTGCGTGACCGGTCCGATCCGGCGGAGCGCGCCGCCGAGCTGCTCGCGTGGGTGTGGGAGGAGACCGTGCGGCCCTCCTGGCCGCACCGGCGGCGCGTCATCGAGGCGGAAGTCGTCGCGCGCGCCGCGCAGTTGAGCCAGGGCGGCTGGGCGGCCGCCCTGGACGACCTGCGGCCGGGGATGGGCTGGCTGGGCGAGGGCCGGCTGCGGGTCAACCCGTACGGCAACCCGCCCCGGCGCATACCCGGTACGGGGGTCACCTTCGTGCCCGTCACCCCGCGTCACGGCTGGGTCGCGACGGACCCGGCGCGGCACCGGTACGCCCTGGTGTACCCGTGCTCCGGCGCGCTGGCCGCCGTGGACCGGCCGGCCGTGCCGGAGGCGCTGGGCAGGCTGCTCGGGGCCGGCCGGGCCGGGGTGCTCGTGCTCCTCGGCTCCCCGAAGTCCACGACGCAGCTGGTCGCGCTGACCGGGCAGGGGCTGGGGTCGGTCGGGCGGCACCTCAAGGTGCTGCTCGACGCCCGGCTGATCGGGCGGCGCCGGGCCGGGCGGTCGGTGCTCTACTACCGGACGGCGGCCGGCGAGGCGCTCGTGGAGGCTCAGGACGCCCGGTCCGAGAAGGTGTGAACCAGCTCGATGCGGCCCACGATGTGCGCGTTGAACTCGTCGAGCTCCTCCGCCGGCACCCACAGCTCCAGGATCGTCTCGCCGCCGGCCTGCCGGACGGGATACCGCTCCAGGAACGCGGAGTCCACCTCGAAGCGGGTCACATAACCGGCGCCGTCGTGCCTGACGTTCCAGTCCCGGGCGATGCGGATCGCGTAGTCCTCGTTGAGGACCGGGTAGAAGATCGGCTGCTCCGGCAGCCGCGGCGGCCAGGCACGCCACCCGGCCGCGCGGACGAGTCCGAGCTCCGCGGGGCCCGTCGGGCGCCAGAGGGTCGTCGTCACGGGGTGGCCGGTCATGGGGTCGTCGCTTTCGGGCGGAGCGGTCGGTGCGACGGGACATTACGTGCGCCCCGGCGCCCCCGGCGAGTGGTTTTCCGGTGCCGGGCCGCCCGCTCTCAGGCGGTGCTCCCGCCGGGGACGGCCGGTGAGGA
This sequence comes from Streptomyces sp. NPDC049577, assembly GCF_040675635.1. Classification (NCBI taxonomy): domain Bacteria; kingdom Bacillati; phylum Actinomycetota; class Actinomycetes; order Kitasatosporales; family Streptomycetaceae; genus Streptomyces; species Streptomyces sp. NPDC049577. Next base: position 141 of record NZ_JBFAPH010000112.1, on the reverse strand, counting down.
CGTCCGGGCGCGGTCGGACCACCAGACCGAGGCCAGCAGGAGCACGCCCGGGACGATTCCGGAGACCACCCTGATGACGGCGCCGGGGGCACCGCAGCCCGCCGCCGCCAGACCGATGGCACCGCAGGCGGCCATCGACGC
>NZ_JBFAPH010000111.1:0-17943 GCF_040675635.1 Streptomyces sp. NPDC049577 | reverse complement strand
GCAGATCGGCGCGATGACCGCGTTCCTCAGCTACCTCATGTACATCTTCATGTCGATCATGATGGCGACGTTCATGGTCATGATGCTGCCGCGCGAGCAGCTGCTTGAACTGCTGCGGGGCCTGCGGCAGCGCGTAGAACTTGCCGGCGTGCAGGCGCGAGGGCACCAGGAAGTCGCGCGCGCCCTCGGGGGAGGTCGCCGACAGGATCGGGGTGGCCAGCTCGTTGAAGCCGAGGGCGGTCATCTTCTCGCGGATGGAGCGGATGACGGCGCCGCGCAGCATGATGTTGCGGTGCATGCGCTCGCGGCGCAGGTCGAGGAAGCGGTACTCCAGGCGGCGCTCCTCGTTCACACCGTCCTCGGTGTTGATCGTGAAGGGCAGCGGCTCGGCGGCGCCCAGCACCTCGACCTCGCTGACCTCGACCTCGATCTCACCGGTCGGCAGCTCGGGGTTGACGTTGTCGGCGCCACGGCTGACGACCTTGCCGTCGACGCGGACGACGGTCTCCTTGGTCAGGTGGCTCAGGGCCTCGTTCGCCGGGGTACCGGGCCGGGCCACCAGCTGGACCAGGCCGTGGTGGTCGCGCAGGTCGATGAAGAGGATGCCGCCCAGGTCGCGCCGATTGTGCAGCCAGCCACTCAGTCGCACGTCGGTGTCGACGTCAGCCGCACGGAGCTCGCCGCAGGTGTGGGACCGGTACCGATGCATCGTTCATCCAAGTCGTGGTCGAGGGCGTGGATCGAGAGTGGCCGTGCTGCATACAGCACCCCGCAAGGGTACTGCCCGCGTCCGGCATCAGTGGTCTCCACTGCACAGACCTGCATAAAGTGGGGCAATGCGCACCGAGGACGTACTGGCGGCCGTGGCGATCGGCCTGTGGCACTGGGACAAGGCCTCGGACACCGTCAAGCTCGACGCGGAGGCGGCGCGGCTGCTGGGCATGCCCGCCGAGCCCGTCGAGACGACCGAGGCCACCCTGCGCGCCCGCTTCCACCCCGTCGACTACGTGGAGATCCAGGGCGTGGTCACCCTGGCGCTGGCCGAGGGCACCCTGGCCGAGGCCCGGCTGCGGGTGGTGGACGAGGCGGGCCGGGTGCTGCGCACGGTGCGCAGCCGCACCAAGCCGGTGGGCGAGGACGACGACTACCGCCTCGTCGGCATCCTGGAGGAGGTCCCCGAGCCCCAGCAGGGCACCTCTCCCCTCCGTACGACCGTCACCGGCGACTGGCGGCGCAACCGCGAGGCGTTCCTGCTGGACGCCGGCCGGGCGCTCGCCGAGGCCCACTCCACCGCCGAGGTGCTGCGGGTGGCCGCCGGTCTGTCCATGCCGGGCTTCGAGCCCTCGGGGCTCGCCGTCTTCGGCACCGAGGGCGGCAAGGTCACCGTCATCGGCCACCACGGCTACGGGCCCGAGGACGTCGAGGCGTTCCTGGACATGCCGCTGGACACCGCGCACCCGGCCGCCGAGGTGGTGCGCACCGGCCGCGCCATCTATCTGCCCTCCCCCGAGGACTACCGGCGCCGCTTCCCGGGGATATGGCCGCTCGTGGAGCAGTTCGGCCGGCAGTCCTGGGCCTTCCTGCCGCTGATCAACGCGGGGCACACCATCGGCGCCTGGATGGCCGGCTTCAGCGTCCCGGTGACCTTCACCCCCGACGAGCGCTCGGTCCTCACCACCGTCGCCCGGATGCTCGCCCAGGCCCTGGGCCGGGCCAGCGCGCACGAGTCCGAGCGGGAGCTGGTCGGCGGCATCCAGCGCTCGATGATGCCCACGGTCCAGCCGGACATCCCCGGGATGAAGGTCGCCGCGCGCTACGTCCCGACCGGTGGCGGCCTCCAGGTCGGCGGCGACTGGTACGACATGATCCCGCTGCCCTCCGGCAAGACCGCCCTGGTCATCGGCGACGTCCAGGGCCACGACGTACGGGCCGCGGGGCTCATGGGCCAGCTGCGCATCGCCCTGCGCGCCTACGCCTCGGAGGGCCACCACCCCGACGCGGTACTCTCCCGCGCTTCCCGCTTCCTCGCCGGCATCAACTCCACCGGCCCCGAGGACGCCGACCCGCGCTTCGCCACCTGCCTCTACATCGAGGTCGACCCGCTCTCCGGGCTCCTGGTCATCGCCCGCGCCGGGCACTGCGACCCGGCGATCCGGCTCGCCGACGGCACCATGCTCGTCCGCGCCACGGCGGGCGGTCTGCCACTGGGCATCGACCCCGACAGCGACTTCCCCACCACCCGTATCGTCCTCGAACCGGGCGAGACGATGCTGGTCTGCACGGACGGGCTGATCGAGACCGGCGGCCACGACCTGGAGACCGGCTGGCGCCGGCTGCGCGAGGTGGTCGAGAGCCGCCCGGTGGAGGAGAACGGCACCAGCCTGGAGAAGCTCGCCGACGCGCTGGTCCAGGCCGTCCACGGGCCGTCCTCGCACCACACCGTCGGCCCGCTGGTCGACCGGCGCGAGGACGACATCGCCCTGCTGCTGCTCCTGCGCGAGAGCACGGGCCGCCGCCCCGCCGGCGCCCCGGCCGTGCCGCGCCCGGTCCGGCGCAGCGTCCTGACCATCGCCCAGGCCGAGCCCGAGCGCATCGGGGAGGCCCGCAAGCAGGTCCGGGCCCTGATGCACGACTGGGCCGACCCGGACCAGGTGGACTCGGCGGTGCTGATGGTCTCCGAGATGCTCACCAACGTCCTCGTCCACACGGACGGCGACGCGGTCCTCGTCGCGAAGATATCCGGCCCGCCCGGCCACCGGCGGATCCGCGTCGACGTCGCGGACAGCAGCGACGAACTGCCGCACCGGCGGCACCCGGGCGAGATGGCCTCCTCGGGCCGCGGCCTCGTCCTCCTCGAACTGCTGGCCGGAGCCTGGGGCGTCACGCCCCGGGGCGACGGCAAGAACATCTGGTTCGAGCTGGACGAGAAGGCGAGCGCGGCCGCGGAGTTCGGCGGGGCCCCGTTCGAGGGCGTGACCTAGGGCGGGACGCAGGGGCCCCGCCTGCGATCACCCGGCGACTACTCGGCCGGGATCGTGCCGAGACGGCCGGCCTGGAAGTCCTCGAACGCCTGCGCGAGCTCGGCATGGGTGTTCATGACGAACGGCCCGTAGTGCCGCATGGGCTCCCGGATCGGCAGCCCGCCCAGCAGCACGACCTCGAAGTTCGGGCTCCGCGACTCCTGCGTCCGGTCCGCCCGGACCGTGAGCGAGTCACCCTCGCCGAAGACGACGGTCTGCCCCATCCGGAACGGCCGCCCCTCCGCGCCCGCCGTGCCGCGCCCGGCGAGGGCGTAGGCGAGGGCGTTGAAGTCGCGGCGCCAGGGGAGCGTCAGCTCGGCGCCCGGGCTGAGGGAGACGTGCGTCATCGTGATCGGCGTGTGGGTGATGCCGGGGCCGGCGTGCTCCCCGATCTCCCCCGCGATCAGCCGCACCAGCGCCCCGCCGTCGGAGGAGGTCAGCAGCTTGACCTTGCCGCCGCCGATGTCCTGGTAGCGCGGGGGCATCATCTTGTCCTTCGCCGGCAGGTTCACCCACAGCTGGAGGCCGTGGAAGAGCCCGCCGCTGACGACCAGCGACTCCGGCGGCGCCTCGATGTGCAGCAGGCCCGAGCCGGCGGTCATCCACTGGGTGTCGCCGTCGTTGATGACACCGCCGCCGCCGTGCGAGTCGCGGTGCACGAAGGTGCCGTCGAGGAGATAGGTGACGGTCTCGAAGCCGCGGTGCGGGTGCCACGGCGTGCCCTTGGGCTCGCCCGGCGCGTACTCCACCTCGCCCATCTGGTCCATCATGATGAACGGATCCAGGTACGCGTGGTTGATCCCCGCGAAGGCGCGGCGCACCGGGAAGCCCTCGCCCTCGAAGCCGCTCGGGGCGGTGGCGACGTGCAGAACCGGCCGCTGTCCGGCGGTCGCCGGAGCGGCGGCGACGCGGGGCAGGGTCAGCGGGTTCTCGACGGTTACCGCGGGCATGTCGGCCTCCTTGGGGTCGTCACACGGCCAATTTAGTTGAATCGTGAACAACAGACAAGCGCGCGTCCATTCCCGCGACCGTCCCCGCGACCCCTCCGGCGGCATCGGAGACACTTGATCAATGCGTGTCAGAACAAGGGCCGGGCTCGCCGCCCTCGTGATCGCCGTGGCCGCCCTGGCCGTCGTCGGACTCCTGGTGGCCAACCGGGGCCTCGCCACCGACGCGCCGCTGGCCGACGGCGACACGGCCGGGCACTACCGCCAGCCGGAGGCGCTCGGGACGCGGTCGGCCGAGGCGATGAAGACGGCCGTACGCACCGGTGGCGCCCCCGCGGCGGCGCCCTCCCCGGCCCTGCTCGGCGCGGGCGCGACGCCCACGGCGCGCGAGGTGCCGGCCTCACCGGCGGTGGGCCCGCTCTTCTACACGGGCGAGGGCACGCCGGCGCACGGCTGCACGGCGAGCGTCGTGCACAGCCGGCGCGGCGACCTGATCGTGACGGCGGCGCACTGCGTGTACCTGGGCGGCTTCCGGACGGACCTGGCGTTCGTGCCGGGCTACCGGGACGGCGCGGCGCCGTACGGGGTGTGGGTCCCGGTGTCCGTGGACGTGGCCCCCCAGTGGGTGCGCGGCCGCGACCCGGACCACGACGTGGCGTTCCTGCGCGTGCGGTCGGTGGAGCGCGACGAGCCGATCGAGCGGGTGACGGGAGCGGAACGCATCCGCTTCGACCCGCAGCCGACCCGCCCGGCCCGGGCCCTGGGCTACCCGAACACCGGCGAACGCCCGCTGGCCTGCGAGAACGCCACCGATCTCTACAGCCCGACGCAGCTGCGGTTCCCCTGCACGGGGCTGCCGAACGGCACGAGCGGCAGCCCGATCCTCACGGACGTCGACGCGGCGACCGGCCTGGGCACGGTCGACGGCGTACTGGGCGGCAAGGACGAGGGCGGCGACGACGAGACGAGCTACAGCTCGTACTTCGGCGCACCGGTCCGCGCGCTGTACGAGCGGGCGACCAGGTAGCCGCCGAAGGAGATCCCGGCCGCAGATCCGGCCGCGGATCTCAGCCGTACATCCGGCGCATCGCGAAGTCGACCATCTCCTCGACCGCCTTCGCGTCGAACACCATCCGGTGATCACCCTCGATGTCGAGCACGAAGCCGTACCCCGTGGGCAGCAGGTCGATCACCTCGGCGCCGGTGATCACGAAGTACTTGGACTCCTTGCCCGCGTACCGGCGCAGTTCCTTCAGCGAGGTGAACATCGGGATGACCGGCTGCTGGGTGTTGTGCAGGGCGAGGAACCCCGGGTTGTCACCGCGCGGGCAGTAGACCTTGGAGCCGGCGAAGACGGTCTGGAAGTCCTCGGCGGAGAGCTGGCCGGTGGTGAAGGCGCGCACCGCGTCGGCCAGGGACGGGGGGGACGGCTCGGGGTAGAGCGGCTGCTCGCCGTAGCCGCCGGGCTGCTGCGGAGGCGCGTAACCCTGGGTCGCCGCGTTCTGGTCGTAGCCGTACATGGGCCAAAGCGTAACGAGTCACAGTTGGCCGATCGGGGGTTGCTTCTTATTACCGACGGGTAGCATCATGCTGACTTACTGACTGGTACGCATAGAGGGTCGTCCTCCCGTCACTTACGGAGCCGTAGTCATGGGGCACTACAAGTCGAATCTTCGCGACATCGAGTTCAACCTCTTCGAGGTCCTCGGCCGCGACAAGGCGTACGGCACCGGCCCGTTCGCGGAGATGGACGTCGACACCGCCAAGAGCGTGCTGTCGGAGATCGCTCGCCTGTCGGAGAACGAGCTGGCCGAGTCCTTCGCGGACACCGACCGGAACCCGCCCGTGTTCGACCCGGAGACCAACACCGCTCCGGTCCCGGACACCTTCAAGAAGAGCTACCAGGCGTACATGGACGCCGAGTGGTGGCGTCTGGGCATCCCGGAGGAGATCGGCGGCACCACCGCGCCGCGCTCGCTGCTGTGGGGCTTCGCGGAGACGATCCTCGGCTCGAACCCGGCCGTCTGGATGTACTCCTCCGGCCCGGCGTTCGCCGGCGTGCTGTTCGAGGAGGGCACCGAGCAGCAGAAGCACATCGCGAAGATCGCGGTGGAGAAGCAGTGGGGCTCCACCATGGTGCTGACCGAGCCGGACGCCGGCTCGGACGTGGGCGCCGGCCGCACCAAGGCCATCAAGCAGGAGGACGGCTCCTGGCACATCGAGGGCGTGAAGCGCTTCATCACCTCCGGTGAGCACGACATGTCCGAGAACATCCTCCACTACGTGCTCGCCCGCCCCGAGGGTCACGGCGCCGGCACCAAGGGCCTCTCGCTCTTCCTCGTGCCGAAGTACGAGTTCGACTTCGAGACCGGCGAGCTGGGCGCCCGCAACGGCGTCTACGCCACGAACGTCGAGCACAAGATGGGCCTGAAGGCCTCCAACACGTGCGAGATGACCTTCGGCGACAAGCACCCCGCCAAGGGCTGGCTCATCGGCGAGAAGCACGAGGGCATCCGCCAGATGTTCCGCATCATCGAGTTCGCCCGGATGATGGTCGGCACGAAGGCCATCGCCACCCTCTCCACCGGCTACCTCAACGCGCTGGAGTACGCCAAGGAGCGCGTCCAGGGCCCGGATCTGGCCAACTTCACCGACAAGGCCGCGCCCAAGGTCACCATCACGCACCACCCCGACGTGCGCCGCTCCCTGATGACCCAGAAGGCCTACGCGGAGGGCATGCGCGCCCTCGTCCTCTACACGGCCACCGTCCAGGACGAGATCCAGGTCAAGGAGGCCGCCGGCGAGGACGCCAAGGCGCTGCACGGCCTGAACGACCTGCTGCTGCCCATCGTCAAGGGCTACGGCTCCGAGAAGTCCTACGAGCTGCTGGCCCAGTCCCTGCAGACGTTCGGCGGCTCCGGGTACCTCCAGGAGTACCCGATCGAGCAGTACATCCGTGACTCGAAGATCGACACCCTCTACGAGGGCACCACGGCCATCCAGGGCCAGGACTTCTTCTTCCGGAAGATCGTCCGCGACCAGGGCCAGGCGCTGACCCTCCTCTCCGAGGAGATCAAGAAGTTCCTCGCGGAGGCCGCCGGCGGCGAGGAGCTGGCCGAGGCCCGCGAGCTGCTGGCCAAGGCCGCGGTGGACCTGGAGGGCATCGTCGGCGCCATGCTGACCGACCTCGCCGCCACCGAGAAGGACGTCAAGTCCATCTACAAGGTGGGCCTCAACACCACCCGCGTGCTGATGGCCTCCGGTGACGTCGTCGTCGCCTACCTGCTGCTCAGGGGCGCCGCGGTGGCCAGCGAGAAGATCGGCACCGCCTCCACGAAGGACAAGGCCTTCTACGCCGGCAAGATCGCCGCCGCGAAGTTCTTCGCCTCCAACGTGCTGCCCGCCCTGGCCGTCGAGCGCCGCCTGGCCGAGTCGGTCGACCAGTCCCTGATGGAGCTGGACGAGGCCGCCTTCTAGCCTGCGGCAGGACCTTCAGTACCGGGGTCCGGGGGCCTTCCCCCGGGCCCCGGTACTCCTTCCGCCACGACGGCGATCAGCCGTCGTGGCGGGGGTCCGGCGGCATGCGCGACCGCCGCGACCGGCACATTCGCCGGGGCCGGTCCGGCACCGCCGGACAGGTGGCGAGGGGCCTCGCGCCGCCGCGACGGAAGAGGCCCCGGGAACGCCGGCGACCCCTCCCCCGCCGGACGGCACAGGGCGCCCGAAAGGCCCGCCCGGCTCTTGCCCTGATCCTTATCCTGAGGCCATGAGCACTGCGCACCGCTTCGACCGCGGCCACACCGACGACCTGATGTCCTTCCTCGCCGCCAGCCCCTCCCCGTACCACGCGGTGGCGGGTACCGCCGAGCGGCTGGAGAAGGCGGGTTTCCGCCGGCTCGCGGAGACCGACGCGTGGGACGCGACGACCGGCGGCAAGTACGTGACGCGCGGCGGCGCGATCATCGCCTGGTACGTGCCCGAGGGCGCCACCGCCGCCACCCCGTTCCGGATCGTCGGCGCGCACACCGACTCCCCCAACCTGCGGGTCAAGCCGCTGCCCGACACCGGCTCGCACGGCTGGCGCCAGGTCGCCGTCGAGATCTACGGCGGCACGCTGCTCAACACCTGGCTGGACCGCGACCTCGGCCTCTCCGGCCGCCTCACCCTGCGCGACGGCAGCCACCACCTCGTCAACGTCGACCGGCCGCTGCTGCGCGTCCCGCAGCTCGCCGTGCACCTCGACCGCTCGGTCAACAACGAGGGCCTCAAGCTCGACAAGCAGCGCCACATGATGCCCGTCTGGGGCCTGGGCAAGCCGAGCGAGGGGGACCTGATCCGCTTCGCGGCCGAGGAGGCCGGCGTGGCCGCCGAGGACGTCACCGGCTGGGACCTCATGACGCACAGCGTCGAGCCGCCCGCCTACCTCGGCCGCGACCGCGAGCTGCTGGCCGGGCCGCGCATGGACAACCTGCTCTCCGTGCACGCCGGAACGGCCGCGCTGCTCGCCGCCGTCGGCTCCGAGGGCCTGCCGTACATCCCCGTCCTGGCCGCGTTCGACCACGAGGAGAACGGCAGTCAGTCCGACACCGGCGCCGAGGGGCCGCTGCTCGGCAACGTCCTGGAGCGCTCCGTCTTCTGCCGCGGCGGTTCCTACGAGGACAAGGCGCGCGCCTTCGCCGGCACCGTCTGCCTCTCCTCCGACACCGGCCACGCCGTGCACCCCAACTACGCCGAGCGCCACGACCCGGACCACCACCCGGTGCCCAACGGCGGCCCGATCCTGAAGGTCAACGTCAACCAGCGCTACGCCACCGACGGCGGCGGCCGGGCCGTGTTCGCCGCCGCCTGCGAGCGCGCGGGCGTGCCCTGGCAGCACTTCGTCTCCAACAACGCCATGCCCTGCGGCACCACCATCGGCCCCATCACGGCCGCCCGGCACGGCATCGCCACCGTCGACATCGGCGTGGCCTGCCTGTCCATGCACTCCGCGCGCGAACTGTGCGGCGCGGACGACCCGTACCTGCTGGCCGCCGCCCTGACCGCGTTCCTCGAAGGCTGAGCCGGACCCCCTGCGCCCGGCCTGATATACAGCCCCCACCAGCACTCGACCGTCCCACCGGGGGAAGCACCATGACCACCCGCACCCTGCGGACCGCCGCCGCCGCGCTCACCGCCGCGGCCGCCCTCACCCTCACCGCCTGCGGCAGCGACTCGGGCGACAAGAAGGACGCCGGCACGGCGGAGACGGCCGACGCGGCGCAGGAGCAGTCCTCCGGCGCCACGGCGGGCGCCGACGACGGCGCGGAGGACGACAAGCCGCAGGCGACGGGCGACGCCTGCACCCCCGCGGGCGTCAAGGTCGAGGCCCGCTCGGGCGGTTCGGACGGCAAGCGGCTGCTGCTGGTGGTCACCAACACCGGGAAGGCCGCCTGCACCGCGTACGGCTTCCCCTTCGTGCGCTTCGACGAGGACCAGGCCACGGCCGACGTCTCCGAGGACAGCAAGCCGAAGTCGCCGGTGAAGCTCGCACCCGGCAAGTCCGCCTACGCGGGCCTGCGGACCTCGGCCGCCGACGGCCAGGGCGGCAAGGGGCGCGACGTGAAGAAGCTGTCCGTCTCCTTCCAGACGCCGAGCGGCGACCCCGTCGCGGGCGACCCGGTCAGCCCCGCCCTGCCCGGCGGCACCCTCCACACCGACGACTCCGCCAAGGGCACCTACTGGGTGGACTCCGAGGCGGCCGCCCTCAAGGGCTGACGCACGGGGGGTGATTGGCCCGCCCCGCCCGGGGTAGCCGCATCTCTGCCAGGAGGACAGCCGATCGGTTCGGGAGGCGATTGTCCATGGGCATGGGTTGGTGCATAGGGCTGATCGCGGTGGGCGCGATCCTGACGTTCGCCGTGGACTGGCACGTCCACGGCGTGAACGTCGACCTCGTCGGCCTGATCCTGATGGCGGTCGGCGTCATCGGGCTCAGCGCGTACGTGAGCATCTTCAAGCGCCGCCGGATGCAACCGCCGCCGCCAGCGGCCCCCGTCGTCGAGGAGGACCACCGGTACGTGCGGTGACGCTGCCGCCGGCACCGCCCGCCGCAACACGGCGGCCGGCCACCGCGGCGGGGGTCCGGCGGCCCACGCGGCCACCGCGACCGGCGCGTTCGCCGTGCTCCGGCGGAAGCGCTACGCGTCGAGGCGCTACGCGTCGAGGCCGGCCAGGACCAGCGGCAACCGGCCCGCGCCGCCCGCGGCGATCCGCACCGGAACCCCCCAGTCCTGCTGGTGCACATGGCAGGCCGGGTACTCGTTCGCAAGGTCGTCGTCGCAGGACGCCGCCATCGCGGAGACGTGCAGCACGCCCCCGTCGATCCCGTCCGCCAGTACCAGTTCGCGGCTCAGGTCCGTACCGGCGCCCGCGCCCTCCGCCAGCAGCTCCGGCGGCGTCGAGCTCACCAGCAGCCGCGTCGACGGCCCGTAGCGGGTGTCCAGCTTCTGGCCCGCCGGGGCCTGGAAGACCACGTCCAGCCGGAGCCGGCCGGGGGCGATCTCCGTGGCCTCCCGCTGCGTGCGGTGCGCCACGGACTCCACGCGCACCGCCTCCTCCGGCAGCCGCAGCCGGGTCAGCCGGTGCCGCGCCGACTCGACGACCACGATGTCGTCACCGGCCAGCACCGCGTCCGACGGCTCCCGCAGGTCCGTCGCCAGCGTCGTCACCTCGCCGGTGGCCGGGTCGTAGCGGCGCAGGGCGTGGTTGTAGGTGTCCGAGACGGCCACCGAGCCGTCCGGCAGGGCGGTGACGCCCAGCGGGTGCTGGAGGAGCGCCTGCGCGGCGTCCCCGTCCCGGTGCCCGAAGTCGAACAGCCCGGCGCCGACGGCCGTGCGGACGGCGTAGCCGTCCCCCTCGCGCTCGACCCAGCGCAGGGCCGAGGTCTCGGAGTCGGCCAGCCACAGCCGGTCCCCGGCCGCCGCGAGCCCGGACGGCTGGGCGAACCACGCCTCGGCGGCGGGCCCGTCGACCAGCCCCTCGTTGGTCGTCCCGGCCGCCACGCCGACCGTGCGGCTCTCCGGGTCGTACGTCCACAGCTGGTGGACGCCCGCCATGGCGATCCACACCCGGCCGTCGAACCAGGCCACGTCCCAGGGCGAGGACAGATCGACCTCGCGGGCGGCCCCCGAGGAGGCCGAGCCCTGCCACCACTGCCGGCCGGTGCCCGCGACGGTCTCGACGGCCCCCGTCTCCGGGTCGTACGCGCGCAGCGCGTGGTTGACCGTGTCGGCGACGATCACCCTGCCGTCCGGGAGCAGCGCGAGCCCCTGGGGCTCGCTGAAGCGTGCGGGGCTGTCGGTGAGGCCGCGCTCGCCGGTGCCGACGCGGCGCACGACGGTCTCGCCGTCGGCCGCCAGCTCGACCAGCTGGTGCCGGGTCGTGTCGGAGACCAGGAAGTTCCCGGACGGCAGGACCACGGCCTTCCCGGGGAAGCGCAGATCGGTCGCCTGCGGCTCCGGCGGCACGTACGGTCCGTCGCCCCTGCGCAGGGTGCCCTTGGCCTCGTGCTCGGCCTCCAGCTCGCCGACCAGCTTCTCCAGCGCGTGCGCGTGCCCCTCGCCGGCGTGCTGTGCGACGACGTACCCCTCGGGGTCGATGACGACGAGCGTCGGCCAGGCCCGGACCGCGTACTGCTTCCAGGTGGCGAGCTCCGGGTCGTCCAGGACCGGGTGGGCGACCTCGTACCGCTCGACGGCGTCGACGACCGCCCGGTGGTCGGCCTCGTGCACGAACTTCGGGGAGTGCACACCGATGATCACGGTGGTGTCCCGGTGCTTCTCCTCCAGCTCGCGCAGCTCGTCCAGGACGTGCAGGCAGTTCACACAGCAGAAGGTCCAGAAATCGAGGATCACGATCCGTCCTCGCAGGTCGGCGAGGGTCAGACCGCCGTCGCCGACATTCAGCCAGCCGCCCTTGCCGATGAGTTCCGGAGCGCGAACGCGTGCACGTGAAGCCATGCCTCCATCCAACAGCACGGGCGGGGTCAGGCATTCCGCGCGAGCATTAACGTTTTATGACGCGGTCCTTCAGCGCCGGGAAGTCCTCGCGCGTCCTCGCCACGCGGCCCGGGTCGATCTCCGCGACCAGTATCTGCTCGCCCGGGCCCGCCTCCGCCAGGACCTCGCCCCAGGGGTCGACGACGATGCTGTGGCCCGCCTGCTCCACGCCCGCGTGGGTGCCGGCCGTGCCGCAGGCCAGGACGTAGGCCTGGTCCTCCACGGCGCGGGCGCGGGCCAGGAGGGTCCAGTGCTCGCGGCGGCGGGCGGGCCAGCCCGCCGGGACGACGAACGCCTGCGCGCCGGCGTCGGTCAGGGCCCGGAAGAGCTCGGGGAAGCGGAGGTCGTAGCAGGTGGCCAGGCCGGCGGTGAGCTCCGGCAGCCGCACGGTGACGGGTTCGCGGCCCGCGCCCATCAGCACGGCCTCGCCCTTGTCGAAGCCGAAGCGGTGGATCTTGCGGTAGGTGCGGACGAGCTCGCCGTCGGGGGAGAAGACCAGCGAGGTGTTGTAGATGCCGTCCGGCGCGCTCTCCACGATCGAGCCCGCGTGCAGCCAGACGCCCGCGTCGCGCGCGGCGGCGGCCATCGCGGTGGCCGTCGGGCCGTCCAGCGGCTCGGCCTCGGCGACGAAGCTGTCGTACGCGAAGGCGCCCGTCGGCCACAGCTCCGGCAGCACCACCAGATCGCTGCCCCGCTGCGTGCGGACCAGCTCGGCCGCGCGCTCGCGGCGCGCGGCGGGCGGCTCGGCGGGGTCCACACCGAACTGGATCAGGGAGGCGCGCACAGTACCACCACTCTCCGCATGCGTCAGACGAAACCTCTGCCGGGGGACCCGTGCGCAGCGTAACTTAACTGCATAGAGCCCACACAGCACTTGTCCCACTCGCTGCCCAGCACCGCCGAGGGATCCACGTGACCGTCCACCCCAGTCTCCAGCCCGCCATCGACGCCTGGACCCACTCCGTAGAAGCCATCAACGACCTGGTGAAGCCCCTCGCCGAGAGCGACTGGAACCGGGCCACCGAGTGCCCGGGCTGGTCCGTGCGGGATGTCGTCTCGCACGTCATCGGCGTCGAGTGCGAAATGCTGGGCGAGCCGCGGCCGATCCACTCGCTGCCGCGCGACCTCTACCACGTGACGGACGAATTCTCGCGCTACATCGAGGTGCAGGTCGATGTGCGGCGGTGCCACACGGCCCTGGAGATGACCTCCGAGCTCGAGTACACGATCATCCGGCGCTCCCGTCAGCTGCGGAACGAGACGCGCTCCCCGCAGGCGACCGTGCGCTGGCCGCTGGGCAGCGGTGCCGAGCAGACGCTCGAACAGACGCTGGCCATAAGGGCCTTCGACGTGTGGGTGCACGAGCAGGACGTGCGCCGGGCACTGGGCGTGCCGGGCAACCTCGACTCGCCGGGCGCGCTGCTCAGCCGGGACCTGATGCTGCTCGGGCTGCCGAAGGTGGTGGCGAAGGACGCGGGCGCCCGGCCGGGCTCGACGGTGGTGTTCGACGTGCACGGGCCGGTGGAGTTCCTGCGCACGGTGCGGGTTGACGAGCGGGGTCGGGGTTCGATCGACGGCAGTGTCTCGCTGGGGCCGACGGTGACGTTCGGGATGGACTGGGAGACGTACGCCCGGCTGGCGTGTGGGCGCGTCCGCCCGGCGGCGGTCGCCGACCGCGTCAAGGTCGAGGGCGACCGGGGCCTGGCGGACACGATCCTGCGGAACTTCGCCGTCACGCCCTGAGGTCCGGCTGGGGCACGTGCACGGTCTCGACCCGCGAGGCCACGATCCGCTCCTCCTCGCGCCGCTGGGCGCGTCCGCGCAGCCGGAGCATCTGCGTCAGGCCGAGCGCCTGGAGGACGAACACCGAGGCGAAGGCGGCCCGGTAGTTCCCGCCGGTGGCGTCCAGCAGGACGCCGACGGCCAGCAGCGTGGTGATCGAGGCGGTGAAGCCGCCCATGTTGACGATGCCGGAGGCGGTGCCCTGGCGCTCGGGCGGGTTGGCGGGCCGGGCGAAGTCGAAGCCGATCATCGAGGCGGGGCCGCAGGCGCCGAGCACCGCGCACAGGACGGTCAGCAGCCACATCGGCGCGTGCGTACCGGGCCAGGCGAGCGTCGCCGCCCAGAGCACGGCCGTGGCCGCGACGGTGCCCAGGGCGAGCGGCATGCGGGCCGCGTGGTGGCGGGCGATGATCTGCCCGTACACCAGGCCGACGGCCATGCTGACGAGGACGACGAGCGTGAGCAGCATGCCGGCCGTGCCGCGGTCCACGCCCTCCGCCTCGACGAGGAACGGCATGCCCCACAGCAGCAGGAAGACCATCGCGGGGAACTGCGTGGTGAAGTGGGTCCACAGGCCCAGCCGGGTGCCCGGTTCGCGCCAGGCGCGGGCGATCTGCTGCCCGACGAAGCCCTTGCCCGGCGGGGGCGCGGGGGCGGGCTCGTGGCCCTCGGGGTGGTCCTTGAGGAAGAGCAGCAGCAGGACGAGGACGACCACGCCGGCCGCCGCGCTGCCGGTGAAGGTCCGCGTCCAGCCGGCGCCGTGCAGCAGACGGGCGAGGACGAGCGTCGAGATGAGGTTGCCCGCCATCCCGAACAGCGCCGCGACCTGGGCGATCAGCGGGCCGCGCCGGGCGGGGAACCAGCGCGCGCCGAGCCGCAGCACGCTGATGAACGTCATGGCGTCACCGCAGCCGAGCAGCGCGCGGCAGGCGAGCGCGGCGGCGTAGGAGTGGGAGAGCCCGAAGCCGAACTGGCCGGCGGTGAACAGGACGACGCCCAGGGCCAGCACCTTCTTGGTGCCCAGCCGGTCGACCATCAGCCCGACGGGGATCTGCATGCCCGCGTAGACCAGGAGCTGGAGGATGGAGAAGGTCGACAGCGCCGAGGCACCCACGTGGAAGCGCTCGGCGGCGTCGATGCCGGCGACGCCGAGGCTGGTGCGGAAGATGATGGCGACGAAGTAGACAGCGACGCCCAGTCCCCAGACGCCGGCGGCCCGGCGTCCGCCGGGCGGGTCACCGGGCAGCGATATGCAGCCTGAACTCATCGGACGTCCCCCTGTGCGAGGTTGCGCACCCAGCCGACGTGCCGGTCGACGACCTCGATGGCCGCCGCGCCGTCACCGGACCGCAGGGCTTCGAGGATCTCGGTGTGTTCCGCGATGTTCTTGGCGATCCGGTCCGGATGCGCGTGCATCACGGCGACGCCCATCCGCAACTGGCGGTCGCGCAGCTGGTCGTAGAGGCGGGCGAGGATCTCGTTGCCCGCGCTGCGCACGATCTCCGCGTGGAAGGCGCGGTCGCTGACGGAGACGGCCGCCAGATCGCCGGCGGCGGCCTGCCGCCGCATGTCGTCGACGAGCTCCTCCAGCCGCGCGAGCAGCCCCGGCGGCGCGGGCACGGCCTTGCCCGCGGCGTGCTTCTCCACCAGCAGCCGGGTCTCCACCACGTCCGCGATCTCCTGGGCGGAGACGGCCAGGACGAGCGCCCCCTTCTTCGGGTAGAGCTTGAGCAGCCCTTCCGCCTCCAGCCTCAGCAGCGCCTCGCGCACCGGGGTCCTGGACACGCCGACGGCGGCGGCCAGACCGCCCTCGGTCAGCAGCGTGCCCCCCTCGTAACGCCGGTGCAGTACGGCGTCCTTGACGTGGGCGTAGACCCGTTCGGCGGCGGGCGGTCGCCCGGCGGTCGCGGGAGCGGGGGCGTGCGCGGTCGACATGCGCACAGCTTAGATACAACACAGATGCGTGGGCAGTGCACGTCCGTCATCCGGACGGGGGCGCGGCCCGGCGCCGGAGGGGACTACAGCCCGGCCCAGCCGTCCACCGGGGTGATGAAGACGAACCGCAGGTCGGTGCGCTGTATGGGCAGCAGCACATGGCTGGTCACCCGGATCTCGCGGTTGCCGTGGTACGGCAGGCGGAGGCGGAATTCGTGTCCGTCCCGGTGTTCGACGACGTCGTACTCCTGGGACCAGATGCGGCGGCAGTCGGCGTCGGAGTCGAGGATCTCGCGGACGAGCGCGCGCAGTTCGGGGTTGTCCGGGTTGCTGTTGGCGGCGACACGCAGCATGGCGAGGTAGACCCGGGCGCAGCTGTCCTCCCAGTCGAGCATCTGTTCGCGTGCTTCGGGGTGGAGGAGGGCCCAGCGCAGCAGGTTGGCGCCGGGCCGCAGGACCCAGGGGAACCACTCGCCCATGAGGGAATTGGAGGCGACGATGTTCCAGGCGGCGTCGGAGAGGTAGGCCGGGTAGGAGACCTGCTGGTCGAGCAGGGCGGTGACGCCCTCGGGCAGGTCCGCGCGGGTGGTGCCGGTGCCCGGGGGGCGGCGGCCGGTGACGGCCATGAAGAGGGTCAGGGTCTCCGCCTCGCTCAGCCGCAGGGCCTCGGCGACGCGCAGCAGAAAGCTTTCGGAGAAGTCCTGGCGGCGGCCGGCCTCCAGGGCGCGGTACCAGCCCTCGCTCACGCCCGTCATCCGGGCGACATGTGCCTGCGAAAGCCGACGGCCCGGTCTGGGAAACACCCCGCGCAGCTCGCGAACGGTCCTGGCGTCGACGCGTGCGCGCCAGGCGCGGAGCAGACGGGTGATGGATTCGCCGCCGTCCGCGGAATCACCCGGGTCGCCCATGGGGTCCATCGCGGCCCTCACAGCGGCCTCCATTTCCGACACTGCAAGTGTCGGCCAATCTTAAGTAAATTGCCCAGCGCGGGCCATTCCACCTCCTGACCGGGTGGGTGCCCGAGGCCGCTCACGCACACGGACGGAGGGCCCGGACGCCGCTCTCTCCTTGCTGGAGGGGGGTGAGGAGAGAGCGTCCGGGCCCTTTGTCCTGTGCGGACCTTTACCGACCGTCAGGGCTGTTTGGAGCCCCCTCGGTCACGCGGATCGCGTGGTCACGCCCAGGTGATGAGCCGCTTGGGGTGTTCCAGCACCGCTGCGATGTCCGCGAGGACCTTCGAGCCGAGCTCGCCGTCGACGAGCCGGTGGTCGAAGGAGAGCGCCAGCGTGGTGACGTGCCGCGGCTTGACCTTCCCCTTGTGCACCCAGGGCTGGAGCTTGACCGCGCCGAACGCGAGGATCGCGGACTCGCCCGGGTTGAGGATCGGGGTGCCGGTGTCGACGCCGAAGACGCCGACGTTGGTGATGGTCACCGTGCCGCCCGACATGTCCGCCGGGGCGGTCTTGCCCTCGCGGGCGGTGGCGACGAGCTCGCCGAGCGCCTTGGACAGCTCGGGGAGCGTCTTGGCGTGGGCGTCCTTGATGTTCGGCACGATCAGGCCGCGCGGCGTGGCGGCCGCGATGCCGAGGTTCACATAGTGCTTGAGGACGATCTCCTGCCGCTCCTCGTCCCAGGCGGCGTTGACCTCCGGGTTGCGCTTGATGGCGACGAGCAGCGCCTTGGCGACGAGCAGCAGCGGGTTCACCCGCAGGCCCGCCATGTCCGGGTCGGACTTCAGCTCCTGGACGAGCTTCATGGTGCGCGTGACGTCGACGGTGATGAACTCCGTGACGTGCGGGGCGGTGAAGGCGCTGTTCACCATGGCCTGCGCGGTGGCCTTGCGGACGCCCTTGACGGGGACGCGGGTCTCGCGGGCGTACCCCTCGGCGACCGGGGCGGCGGCCTCGGGGGCGACCGTCTCCGGCTCGGCGACGGCCCGCGTCGCGGCGCTCGCGGCCGCGTGCACGTCGTCCCGGGTGACGACCCCGCCGGGACCGGTCGGAACGACGGTGGCCAGGTCGATGCCGAGATCCTTGGCGAGCTTGCGCACGGGCGGCTTGGCCAGTGCGCGGACGCCTCCGGCGGCACCCGCGACGGCGCCGGCAGCCGCCCCTGCGGAGGCCGCCGTGTGCGGCTCGGCGGCCGCGGCAACGCCGGGCTCCGCGGGCGCCGGGGCCGGCGCGGCGTGGCCGTTCAGCTCCGCCTGGATCGCGGCAGCCGCGG
>NZ_JBFAPH010000110.1:0-18011 GCF_040675635.1 Streptomyces sp. NPDC049577 | reverse complement strand
GGGCGGTGGCGTCCGGATCCTCGGGGAGCAGCAGGACCGTTCCGGCGGCGGTGTTGGAGGCGTCGACGCCGGCCGCGGCCATGACGAGCCCGAGCCGGTTCTCGACGACGCGCAGGGCGCCGCGCCGGGCGACCACGCGCACGGTCTCCGCGTCGATCGCGGCCTCGCGGTCCTCGGCCCGCAGGATCCGCCCCTCGGCCTTGCTGACGATCTTCGAGGTGACGACGAGGACGTCCCCGTCGGCGAGCCCGGGGGTGCCCTCAGCCGTCGCGGCCGAGGCGATGATCTTGACGAGGTCGTCGCCGGGCCGGACCTCGGGGATGCCGGGCAGGGCCCACACCCGGTAGGACGGCAGGTCGCTCAGCGGCAGGTCGCTCGACGGCAGGTCGCTCACGCGCGGACCTCCTCGGCGAGCGCCAGCGCCTCGGCGGCCATCCGGGCGGCGGCGTCGACGTCGGTCATCATGAGCGGCACGGCGCGGCAGCGGATGCCGGCCTCCTCGACGGCCGGCACGGCGGCGGTGTCGACGGTGTCGACGAGCCAGCCGTCGAGCAGCCCGGAACCGTAGTGGAGCGCGACCGCGTCGGCGGTCGCCTCGACGCCGACGGCGGCGAGGACCTTGTCGGCCATGCCGCGTACGGGCGCGCCGCCGACGATGGGGGACAGGCCGACGACGGGCACCCCGGCGTCGGCGATGGCCTCGCGGATGCCGGGCACGGCGAGGATCGTGCCGATGCTGACGACGGGGTTGGACGGCGGGAAGAGGATGACGTCGGCGGCGGCGATGGCCTCCAGCACACCGGGCGCGGGCTTGGACTGCTCGGCGCCGACGGGGACGATCGCGTGGGCGGTCAGGGAGGCGCGCAGGCGCACCCAGTACTCCTGGAAGTGGATCGCCTTGCGGCCGCCGCCCTCGGCGTCGCCCTTCGGGGGCCCGTCGGGGTCGTCGACGAGGACGTGGGTCTCGACGCGGTCGTCGGTCATGGGCAGCAGCCGCACGCCCGGCTGCCAGCGGTCGCACAGCGCCTCGGTGACGGCGCTGAGCGGATAGCCGGCGGAGATCATCTGTGTCCGGACGATGTGGGTGGCGAAGTCGCGGTCGCCGAGCCCGAACCACTCGGGGCCGACGCCGTAGGCGGCGAGCTCCTCCTTCACCGCGAAGGTCTCACCGGCCCGGCCCCAGCCCTGTTCCTCGTGGATACCGCCGCCGAGGGTGTACATCACCGTGTCGAGGTCGGGGCAGACCTTGAGGCCGAAGAGGTGGATGTCGTCGCCCGTGTTCCCGATGACGGTGATGTCCGCGTCGGGGACTGCTGACTTGAGGCCGCGGAGGAAGCGGGCGCCCCCGATCCCGCCGGCCAGAACCACAATGCGCATGCACGCAGTGTGTCAGCCGTGCACCGCTTCCCGGGCAGCCGGGCGCGTGGCGGAGGCGCAGCCGGGGCGGTGGTGCATCGGCATCTCGGTCAGGCCCGGGAAGTAGACGTGCAGGCTGACGGCCGGTTCCAGGGCGTGGTTGCCGACCTCGTGGACATAGCCGGGGGCGAAGACGCGCTGGTCGCCGGCGTGCAGCCGGCGGACGGAGGTCCTGGTGGCCCCGGAGGCCCCGGCGATCCCCGAGGTCTCGGTGAGCTCGCCGCTCAGCACGGTCAGCACGCCGGAGGAGCGGCCGTGGTCGTGCAGTCCGCTGCCCTGCCCGGGCACCCAGCTCAGCAGCCACACCTCGTAGCCGGGGCCGGTGCGCAACCGGTGGTACCAGCGGCTGACGGCGTCGTAGCGGACGAGCGGCCGCCAGGAGTCCGGGTCGGCCGCGATGGTGCGGGCCAGTCCGGCGAACTCGGCGACGGTGGCGGGGTGGGCGGCGGGCGGCGGCATCAGGTGCGGGACGGCGAGCGGGTCGCCGGCGATCTGGACGTCGCTGTTCATGGTGTGGGAGTTCCTCGGCGGGGAAAGCGCGCACGCAGGGTGCGGGGCGTGCACGAGTGCGGGAAGAGAGAGGAAGAGCTCGATGATCCGGCTGGAGCGGGAGCCCGACGGGCTCCTACGGCATCAACAGCAGGAACAGCTGGAACAGCGACAGCACACCGCGCAGCGGGACCCGTACGCACGGGTCAGGCTGAGGGTCCCCTGGGCGACGGCCAGGAGGAGGGAGGTGGCTGGCATGCGTACAAGAAGAACGGCTCGCACGCTTCCCTGTCAACCGGATGTCCGGTTTGGGGGACTATGTTCATCACTTCCGGTGATCGAGCCCGGTGAAGGGTTTGGGTGGCAGCGGCCGGGTGCAACGGCTCCGCCAGGTGCGGCGTCCTCACCGGTAAGGAGATGAAGAAGGGGTCTTTGGGGTCGCTGGGAGGTGTGTCCATTCTTGTGGTGGTTTGGCAACCTTGCGCTCGGCCTTGGTTCCGCAGAGTGAATAAGGGGCTCAATAGCAGATCCCGGCTTGACTGGCCCGGATCGCCGCACTTGTAATTTCACTCGTGTCGTTCTGCCGCACCCGATGACGGCAGCACACGGGGACGCAATGACAATCAAGGGGCGCACATGACCGAGCTGTTCCAGCAACTGCTGGTCGAGGAGGCGGACGAGGAGCTCGGCTGGCAGGAGCGCGCGTTGTGCGCTCAGACCGACCCCGAGTCCTTCTTCCCGGAGAAGGGTGGATCCACCCGGGAGGCGAAGAAGGTCTGCCTCGCCTGTGAAGTCCGTTCCGAATGCCTCGAATACGCCCTCGCCAACGACGAACGCTTCGGGATCTGGGGCGGTTTGTCCGAGCGGGAGCGCCGCCGCCTGAAGAAGGCCGCGGTCTGAGGACCGGTTCCGCGGCGACAGCGGCAAAGAGCGAGCAGTCCGAGCACTCTTCCGAGCAGTCTGACGATATGTCTTGTCGAAATCCCGGAGCGGGGACCGTGACACGGTCCGGCCCGGACATCTCCGCAACACCGTCCATATCGCACGGTCCGTCTCCAGCGCCCCGCACGCAGGAGGCGGACCGCTCTCTTTGCAGCCACTAGGGTGGGGGCCTGCGGGACGCGCCGACGCCCGCCCGGGCGCACACGTCCACAGCAGTCCAGCACCGCAGTCCTCCCGGGGTCCCCGGAGGGACACCCGGCCGGAGGGCCCGTACCTCGATGTCCGTGCACAGCACCACGGCGGCCCGCTTCCCGGCCGCCGCTGCCCTGTTCGATCCCACCGTCCCGCCGGCGTTCCCCCGCCACGTCGTCACCGCCGTCGTCGTCAGCCACGACGGCGCGCGCTGGCTGCCCGACGCGCTCGCCGGGCTGCTCGGCCAGGAACGCCCCGTGCAGGACATCGTCGCCGCCGACACCGGCAGCACCGACGACTCCGCCCGGCTGCTCGCCGAGGCGCTCGGCGACGACCGCGTCCTGCACCTCGCCCGGCGCGCCGGCTTCGGCACCGCCGTCGAGGAGGCCCTCCGGGCCGCCCCCGCGCCGACCGTCGAGGAGCTGCCCTACCTGAGGCGCTCCAGCGGCTGGGACCCCGTCAGCCGTACCTGGCGCGAGGACGACCCCGACGGCTACGGCTCCCACGGCGACTCCCACACCGGTCCGCACGGCGAGCCGGTGCAGTGGCTGTGGCTGCTGCACGACGACTGCGCCCCCGAGCCCGGCGCCCTGCGCGAACTGCTGCGCGTCGCCGACTCCGACCCCGACGCCGCCGTCGTCGGCCCCAAGCTCCGCAGCTGGTACGACCGCAGACAGCTGCTCGAGGTGGGCGTCTCCATCGCCCGCAGCGGCCGCCGCTGGACCGGCCTCGAACGCCGCGAGCAGGACCAGGGCCAGCACGACCAGGTCCGCTCCGTGCTGTCCGTCTCCACCGCCGGCATGCTCGTCCGCCGCGACGTCCTCCAGCGGCTCGGCGGCTTCGACCCCCGGCTGCCCCTCATGCGCGACGACGTCGACCTGTGCTGGCGCGCCCACGCCGCCGGCCACCACGTCCTCATCGCCCCCGATGCCGTCATGCGGCACGCCGAGGCGTCCGCCCGCGAACGCCGCCCCGTCGACTGCGTCGGCCGTACGACCGCGAACCCGCACCGCGTCGACAAGGCCGGCGCCGTCTACACCCTGCTCGCCAACACGCGCGGCGCCCTCCTGCCGTACGTCATGCTGCGGCTCGTCCTCAGCACCCTGCTGCGCACCCTCGGCTATCTGGTCGGCAAGGCGCCCGGCCAGGCGCTCGACGAACTCACCGGGCTCATCGGCACGCTCCTGCGCCCCGGCCGCGTCCTCGCGGCCCGCAAGCGGCGCGGACAGCCGGCCGTCCCGCCCGGAGAGCTGCGCCCGCTCTTCCCGCCGCCCGGCGCGACCGTCCGCGCCACCGTCGAACAACTGGCGAGCAACTTCGGCGGCCGATCGGACGACACGCTCTCGTCCGCCGGACGCCACGGCGCGGTCGAGTCCGGACCCGGCGGCGAGGACGCCGACTACCTGCACGTCGAACAGTTCGCCCGGCTGCGCAGACTGGCCCGCAAGCCCGCGCCCGTCCTCTTCACCCTGCTGCTGCTCGTCTCCGCCGTCGCCTGCCGCGGTCTCCTCGGCGGCGGCGCGCTGTCCGGCGGTGCCCTGCTGCCCGTACCGGACGGCGTGTCCGCCCTGTGGACGAGCTACACCGACGGCTGGCACCCGACCGGCACCGGCACCACCGCCGGCGCACCGCCCTACCTCGCCGTGCTGGCCGCGCTGTCGACCCTCTTCCTGGGCTCCACCGGCTTCACGCTGACCCTGCTGCTGGTCTGTTCCGTGCCACTGGCCGGACTCAGCGCCTACTTCGCCTCCCGGCCGCTCGTCACCTCCCGGCCGCTGCGCGCCTGGGCGAGCGTGGCGTACGCCTTCCTGCCCGCCGCCACCGGCGCCCTCGCCCAGGGCCGCCTCGGTACCGCGGTCCTGGCCGTGCTGCTGCCGCTCATGGCCCGCGCCGCCGTCTCGGCGGCCGGCCTGCACGCCCCGGACGCCCGCCCGTCCTGGCGCGCCTGCTGGACGTACGCGCTGCTGCTGACCGTCGCCACCGCCTTCACGCCCGTCGTCTGGCCGCTCGCCCTGCTGCTCGGTCTCGCCGTCCTGGTGGCGCACTGCGTGCGCGGCGGCACGGCGCGGCTCGGCGTGCACGGGCCGCGGCTGCTGGCCGTGACCGCCACCCCGGTCCTCGTCCTCGCCCCCTGGTCGCTCGGCCTGTTCACCGACCCGGGCCGCTTCCAGACCGAGGCCGGCCTGGCGTACGCGCACGCGCCCGCCTCGGCCCCGCAACTGCTCGCGGGCGACCCCGGCGGCCCGAAGACCTTCGGCATGTTCCTGCTGACCGGTGTGGTCCTGGCCGCGCTGGCCGCCCTGCTGCGCGCGGACCGGCAGTTCGCCGTCCGTACCGCCTGGGCCGTCGCGCTCGCCGGTCTGCTGTGCGCGGTGCTCGCCAACCGCACCGCCTGGGCCGGACCGGCCACCCTCCTCTACGCCCTCGCCCTGATCGCGGCGGCCGTCGTCGGCGCCGAGGGCGCGAAGGAGCGCGTGGCGGCGCTCAGCTTCGGCTGGCGGCAGCCGGTCGCCGGTCTGATCGCCCTCGCGGCCGGGGCCGCCCCGCTGGTCGCCGCCGTCGTCTGGATGGCGGACGGCGCGGCGGGCCCGCTGGAGCGGCGCGACCCGGTGCAGGTGCCCGCGTTCGTCGCCGAGGAGGCCGGCACCCGTGACCAGGCCCGCACTCTGGTGCTGGGCGGCGACGCCGCCCGCGTCGCCTACACGCTCGTCCGGGGCTCCGGCGCGCGCATGGGCGACGCCGAACTCGCCGTGTCGGCCGGTGCGGACAAGCGGCTCGACTCGGTCGTCTCCCACCTCGTCGCCGGCTCCGGCGCCGACCAGGCCGGACGGCTCGCCGACTACGCCGTCGGATACGTCATCCTCCGCCCCGGCGCACCCGCCCGCACCGCCCGCGTCCTCGACACCACCCCCGGCCTGACCCGGCTCAGCCAGGAGGACCGCGGCGCCCTGTGGCGGGTCGACCGGCAGGTCGCCCGGGTGACCGTCACCGGCGCCGGACAGGCCGCGCCCGTCCCCGTCGCCGCCGGACCCGTCGAAGCGCACACCAAGCTCCCCGCCGGCCCGGCAGGGCGCGTGCTGCGGCTCGCCGACAAGGCCACGCCCGGCTGGACGGCCACCCTCGACGGCAAACCGCTCACGCGCACGACCGTCGACGGCTGGGCCCAGGGCTTCAGGCTGCCCGCCACCGGCGGCCGGCTGGACCTGACGTACGAGACCCCGCTGGGCCGTGCCGCCTGGACGTGGGCGCAGGGGCTGCTCGCGGTCGTCCTGGTCGTCCTCGCACTGCCCGGCCGCCGCCGCAGGATCGACGACGACCTGCCGGAGACGGTGGAGCCCGCCGCCCCGGTGCCGGCCCAGGCCGTACCGGGCGAGGGCCGCCGGGCCCGCCGCCTGCGCGCCGCCGCCGAGGCCGAGGCCGGGGCCGGGGCCGAACAGGCGGCCGGTACGCCGTCGCCGGTACCGCAGGCCGAGGCGGCCCCCGAGCCGTACGAGCCGCAACCGCCGGCCGACCCGTACGCGGCGGCCGACGCCGACCCGTACGCCGCGCCCGCCGCCGGCCCCTACGACCCGTACGCCCAGCCCGCCGACCCCTACGCCGCCGTGCCGCAGCAGCACTGGGAGGGCGGCTGGCAGTCGTACCAGGACGACGGGCACGGCTCGTACCAGCAGCACGGTCAGTACCAGGACCCCTACGGCGGCCAGACCGGCCCGTACCCGGCCGAGCCCTACCAGGGCGATGTGTACGACCCGTACGGCTACGGCCGGCAGCAGTCCCACCGTGACGGGAGCGAGCAGCAGTGAAGCGCACCACCCTGTCCCTGTTCGCCGTGACTGCCGCGCTGGCCGCCGTCACGGGAGTCGCCGCGCTGACGGCGCCCTCCGGGGGGAGCGGTTCGGGCGGCGGGACCGGTACGGCCGCGAAGCAGCCCGCGCGGCTGCCCGTGCAGCGTTCCGCACTGCTGTGCCCGGTGCCCACCTCCTCCGACGTGGCGGAGACGACGTACACCGCGTTCACCCCGGCCGGATCCGGCGGGGCGGCGCGGACCCCGGCCGACCTGCTGCCGGCGGCCGCCCCGGCGGGCGGCACCCGGCCGGACGCCAAGGACGGCAAGGACAGCAAGGACGGCAAGGGAAGCAAGAAGAAGACGGACGAGAAGGCCGCTCCGGACAAGCCGGTGCTGTCCCTCAAGGAGCCCGGCAGGCCGGTCACCGCCGGCACCGACCGTTCCGACGCCCCCGCCCTCATCGGCACGGCCGACGGGCCGCTCGCGCCCGGCTGGACCGTGCAGCAGACCACCACGGTCAGCGCGGGCAGCGGGCGCGGTCTGCACGGCCTCTCCTGCACGGCCCCGGACACGTCCTTCTGGTTCCCCGGTGTGAGCACCGCGAAGTCGCGCCAGGACTACGTCCACCTGACCAATCCGGACAGCAGCGCGGCCGTGGTCGACCTGGAGCTCTACGGCGCGGACGGGCGGGTCCAGTCGGCCACCGGGGAAGGCGTCACCGTTCCGCCCCGTTCCACACTCCCGGTGCTGCTGTCCACGCTGACGAGCGCCCCGGCGGACGACCTCACCCTGCACGTGGCGGCGCGCTCCGGGCGGGTCGGCGCGGCGGTCCAGGCGGCCGACGAGAAGACGGGCGGGGACTGGCTGCCGTCGGCCGGCGAGCCCGCCAAGAGCCTCGTCCTGCCGGGCATCCCCGCCGACGCCACCTCCGTCCGGCTGGTCGCCTTCGCGCCCGGACCGGACGACGCGGACCTGAAGGTCCGGCTGGCCGGCGCGAGCGGTTCGATCAGCCCGGCGGGCCATGAGTCGCTGCACGTGAAGGGCGGCATGACCGCGGCCGTGGACCTGGGCGACCTCACCCGGGGCGAGGCCGGCTCGCTGCTGCTCACCTCCCAGGGCGGCGACGCGGGCGGCGGCTCGCCGGTGACGGCCGCGCTGCGGGTCACGCGCGGCAAGGACGACAAGCAGGAGACGGCGTTCATCCCGGCCACCCCGGCGATCGAGGTGCGCGGCACCGCGGCCGACAACCGGGACCGGAGCAGCACCCTCTACCTCACCGCCCCCGGCAAGGAGGCGCAGGTCAAGGTCACCGCCTCGGCCGGCAGCGACGGCGGCACGCCGGTCACCAAGACGTACACCGTCAAGGCCGGCGCCACGCTGGCCGTGGAGCCGCCGCAGCCGGCCGGCGGGAAGGGCGGCTACGCGCTGACCGTCGAGAAGGTCTCCGGCGGCGAGGTGCATGCCGCGCGGATGCTCGCGCTGCCCAAGGACGGCGTCCCGATGTTTACGATCCAGCCAATTCCGGACGACCGGTCCACGGTGGCCGTCCCGGAGGCGCGGCCGGACCTGTCGCTGCTGACCCGCCGCTGACCGGCTCCCGGCCGGGCGTCAGTCCTGGCCGTAGCGCGGGTCGACCGACTCGGGCGCCAGACCGAGCAGTTCGGCGACCTGCTCGACGACCACCTCGTGCACCAGCAGGGCGCGCTCGTCCCGCGTCTTGGTGCGGATCTCCACCGGACGGCGGTAGACGACGATCCGGTCCGGGTGGTTCCCGCGCGCCGGGAGGTACCGGCCGAGCGGCA
Source organism: Streptomyces sp. NPDC049577 (assembly GCF_040675635.1). NCBI lineage: Bacteria > Bacillati > Actinomycetota > Actinomycetes > Kitasatosporales > Streptomycetaceae > Streptomyces > Streptomyces sp. NPDC049577. The sequence continues at coordinate 9,383 of NZ_JBFAPH010000110.1, read as the reverse complement.
CGGAGTCCCCGTCGAGCAGGGCCTCCAGGCCGCCGGCCGGGCCGCTCTCGTCGGCCGGGACCGGCACCTCGCGGACCAGGAAGTCGACCGCGGCCAGCTGGGGCCAGCGCCGCTCCAGCCGCTCCGCGGAGTCGTGCACGAGGTCGACGAATGCCTCCCCCCGGCTGACCGACAGCGGCACCTGGGGCGGCGCGATCGGTCCGCGCATGCCGCGTCCGTGGCGGTCGCGGCGCCTGGGGCGCGGTCCGGCGGGTCGGGGGGCGCCCCCGGTGTCGTCCGGGGGAGGTACGGGGCTGTCCATCACGTCCGAGAGTATCCGCCGCCCGGCCGTATGCAGGCCGTAGCCGCCCATCTCATCGCATGTCGCCCGATGAGCGTTCAGGACAGCTCTGCGATCAATTACAGCCACCTCGAAGACCGGGCTCCGCATGCGGAATGACACTATGTGTACCCGGTGGTGACAGATTTCTCTGTCGGCGGACGCGGCACCTTGCCCGCCCCGCGCCGCTCGACCAGGAGGTTCGGGATCGGCGTCCACCGGACGAACTGGGACGACACGGAGGAGTGAGCCGGGGGTGAGTCGTCGCGGCCCGCTCAAGAGTGCGGTACCGTCCAACGTCGTGAGCCCTGTACGTCGCTGTTCGCGCACCGCGTGCGGCCGCCCGGCCGTCGCGACGCTGACGTACGTCTACGCCGATTCGACCGCCGTCCTCGGCCCGCTCGCCACCTACGCCGAACCCCACTGCTACGACCTGTGCGCCGAGCACTCCGAGCGCCTCACCGCGCCCCGCGGGTGGGACGTCGTGCGCCTGGCCGTCGGCAACGGCCCGGCCCGGCCCAGCGGCGACGACCTCGAAGCGCTCGCCAACGCGGTGCGCGAGGCCGCCCGTCCGCAGGAGCGCCCCGCCGCCGCGCCCGGCCCGGGAGCCCTCGGACCGAGCGTTCGCGAGGCCAACCCGATGGAGGTCGCCCGCCGAGGCCACCTCAGGGTCCTGCGTTCGCCCGACTCCTGAGGGCCTGTCGGGACCATTGCCCCCGTGCGCGGTCCGGATCGCCGGTGTCGCCGGGTAGGTTTGTTGTCCCGTAGGTGCCGAACCGGACTCCCAGGAGGGATTGGCTGTGGCTGACCTTTCACAGATCGTGAAGGCGTACGACGTGCGCGGCGTGGTCCCCGAGCAGTGGGACGAGCGCCTCGCCGGGCTGTTCGGAGCAGCCTTCGCCCAGGTGACCGGCGCGACCGCCATCGTGGTCGGCCACGACATGCGCCCCTCCTCGCCCGGCCTGGCCCGCGCCTTCGCCGAGGGCGCGGCGGCCCGCGGCGTGGACGTCACCGAGATCGGTCTCTGCTCGACCGACCAGCTCTACTTCGCCAGCGGCCACCTGGGGCTGCCCGGCGCCATGTTCACCGCCAGCCACAACCCCGCCCAGTACAACGGCATCAAGATGTGCCGCGCGGGCGCCGCCCCGGTCGGCCAGGACAGCGGCCTCGCCGAGATCCGCGCCCTCGTCGAGGGCTGGACCGACGGCGGCGCGCCCGAGGCCGCGGCCTCCCGCGGCGCGATCACCCAGCGGGACGTCCTCGCCGACTACGCGGAGCACCTGCGCTCCCTGGTCGACCTCCGCCGGGGCCGCCCGCTCAAGGTCGTCGTCGACGCGGGCAACGGCATGGGCGGCCACACCGTGCCCACCGTCCTCGACGGCCTGCCGGTCGACCTCGTGCCGATGTACTTCGAGCTGGACGGCACCTTCCCCAACCACGAGGCCAACCCCCTCGACCCGAAGAACATCGTCGACCTCCAGGACAAGGTCCGCGAGACCGGCGCCGACATCGGCCTGGCCTTCGACGGCGACGCCGACCGCTGCTTCGTCGTCGACGAGCGCGGCGAGCCGGTCTCCCCGTCCGCGATCACCGCCCTGGTCGCCGCCCGCGAACTGGCCAAGCACCCCGGCGGCACGGTCATCCACAACCTCATCACCTCCTGGTCGGTGCCCGAGGTCGTCAAGGAGCACGGCGGCAAGGCGGTCCGCACCCGCGTGGGGCACTCCTTCATCAAGGAGGAGATGGCCCGCACCGGCGCGATCTTCGGCGGCGAGCACTCCGCCCACTACTACTTCCGTGACTTCTGGAACGCCGACACCGGCATGCTCGCCGCGCTGCACGTCCTCGCCGCGCTCGGCGGCCAGGCCGGACCGCTCTCCGAGCTGGTCCGCCAGTACGACCGCTACGCCGCCTCCGGCGAGATCAACAGCACTGTCGCCGACCAGGCCGGCCGCGCCGCCGCCGTCAAGGCCGCCTACGCGGACCTCGACGGCGCCGAGCTCGACGAGCTCGACGGCCTGACGGTCACCACCCCCGACTGGTGGTTCAACCTCCGCGCCTCCAACACCGAGCCGCTGCTGCGCCTGAACGTCGAGGCCCGCGACGCCGCCACGGTGGACCGGATCCGCGACGAGGTCCTCGCCATCGTGCGGGCCTGATCCCCCGGGGCCGCCCGGGCGGCCCACGAACGCACGGCATCCCGCCGGGCCGGGGCGCACCCGGTCCGGCGAAGCCGTAGGCTGCCCATCACAGACCCGTACACCCGCACTCCCCGAAGGGAACCCGCCCCATGGCGCTCGAAGCCGGCCTCCTGGAGATCCTCGCCTGCCCGGCGTGCCACGCCCCCCTCCGCGAGGAGGCCTCCGCCGAGCAGGGCCCCGAGCAGGAGGAGCGGAGCGAGCTGGTGTGCCAGGGCCAGGGCTGCGGTCTGGCCTACCCCGTCCGCGACGGCATCCCCGTCATGCTGGTGGACGAGGCACGCCGCCCCGTCTGACCGTTCCCCATGGCTGCCGGCAGGCAATCGGCGATCGGAGGCTGAACAACGGTGTTCGACGAGTCGCTCCTCGATGACCCGGACGGTCTCTCCCGCGCCGACCTCCACGGCCTCCTGCGGGGCGCCGCGGGGTCCGGAGCCCGGGTCCGCACGGCCGCGCGCGACGCCGCAGAGGCCGGGATAGGCGGACTCCGCCCGGACGGCCGGCCCCGCGCCCTGATCGTCGCGGGCCCCGGACCGGCCGCCGGGTCCACCGTCGACCTGCTCAGCGCGCTGGCCGGCGGCAGCTGCCCCGTCGCCCTGGTCCGCCCCGCCGGGGTCGCGCCCGCCCCCGGCGCCCTGCGCTGGACCCTCCCCGGCTGGACCGGCCCCCTCGACCTGCTGGTCGTCGTCAGCCCGGACGGCACCGAACCCGGCCTCGCCCTGCTGATCGAACAGGCGTACAGGCGCGGCTGCTCCGTCGTCAGCGTCTCCCCGGCCGGTTCCCCGCTCGCCGAGGCCACCGCCCAGGCCCGCGGCCTGTCCGTACCGCTGACCACCACCCCCTACGAGGCGACCATGGCCGAGGAGGCCCCGCCCGGCGAGGAGTCGGTCCTCCCCAGCGGCCCTGGCACGCTCTGGTCCCTGATCACCCCGCTGCTGTCCCTCTCCGACCGCATCGGCCTGCTGTCCGCCCCGCCCTCCGCCCTGGAGAGCCTCGCCGACCGCCTCGACACCATCGCCGAACGCTGCGGGCCGGCCATCGCCACCTACGGCAACCCGGCCAAGACCCTCGCCGCCGAGCTGGCGGACGCCCTCCCCCTCATCTGGACCGAGGGCGAACTCGCCGCCGCGGCCGGCCGCCGCTTCGCCACCGTGCTCGCCGCACTGGCCGGCCGCCCCGCGCTCTCCGCCGAGCTGCCCGAGGCGCTCACCGCGCACGGCACCCTGCTCGCCGGGGCCTTCGCCGGCGGAGCCGACCCCGAGGACTTCTTCCGCGACCGCGTCGAGGAACCCGAGGCCCTGCACGCCCGCGTCTTCCTGCTGCGCGAGCGCGCCCCCGACGTCACCTCGCCCGCCCCCGCCGCCCGCGAGCTCGCCCTCCAGAACGACACCCCCGTCAGCGAGCTGGAGCCGGAGGAAGGCAGCACTCCGCTGGAGACCGCCGCCCAACTCCTGGCCATCACGGACTTCGCCGCCGTTTACCTGGCCCTCGCCTCCGCCCCGTAGACATCTCGTAGACAGCAGTACGCCAACCCCGGCTCCACCGCTTTGCCGCGCTCCGTAGCCTGCCGGGCCCCACGACCGACGTCAGGACCGTCCATGGACCGCCTCGCCAACACCGTGCGCCCCTACGCCTGGGGCTCCACCACCGCGATCCCCGAGCTGCTCGGCACCCCGCCCACCGGCGGCCCCCAGGCCGAGCTGTGGATGGGCGCCCACCCCGGCGCCCCCTCCCGGGTCGACCGCGGCGACGGCCCCCGCCCGCTCTCCGACGTCATCGCCGCCGACCCCGAGGGCGAACTCGGCCCCGGCACCGTCCGCCGCTTCGGCCCGCAGCTGCCCTTCCTCTTCAAGATCCTTGCCGCGGGCAGCCCGCTCTCCCTCCAGGTCCACCCCGATCTCGACCGGGCCCGCGCCGGCCACGCGGCCGAGGAGGAGCGCGGCATCCCCGTCGACGCCCCCCACCGCAACTACAAGGACGCCGGCCACAAGCCCGAACTCATCTGCGCCCTCACCGACTTCGAAGGCTTCTGCGGCTTCCGCGCCCCCGCCGAGACCGCCGGACTCCTCGCCGCCCTCGACGTCGACCCCCTCAAGCCGTACGTCGACCTGCTGCACGCCCAGCCCGAGGCCGACGCCCTCCGCGAGATCCTCACCGCCATCCTCACCGCCGACCGCGACGCCATGGCCGACACCGTCGCCCGCGCGACGGCCGCCGCCGAACGCCTCGCCGCCACCCCCGGCACCCCGCACCGCGAGGCCTACGCCGCCTACACCTCCCTCGCCCGGCACTTCCCCGGCGACCCCGGCGTCATCGCCGCCATGCTCCTCAACCATGTACGCCTCCAGCCCGGCGAGGGCCTCTACCTCGGCGCCGGCGTCCCGCACGCCTACCTCGGCGGCCTCGGCGTCGAGATCATGGCCAACTCCGACAACGTGCTCCGCTGCGGCCTGACCCCCAAGCACGTCGACGTCCCCGAACTCCTGCGGGTCGTCCGCTTCGAGGCCGGCGCCCCGCACGTCCTGCGCCCGGAGGCCGACGCCGGCGAGGAAGAGGTGTACGAGACCCCCGTGGACGAGTTCCGCCTCTCCCGCTACGTCCGCGCCGCCGGCGCCCCGCCCCGCCCGCTGGACGCCCGCACCCCGCAGATCCTGCTGTGCGTGGCCGGCACGGCCCTGCTGCGCGGCGACGACGGCACCGAACTCGAACTGGGCCGGGGCGAATCAGCCTTCGTCCGGGCCGGAGAGCGCGTCGAACTGCTCGGCGAGGCCACCGTCTTCCGGGCCACCGTCGCCGCCTGACGGGCACGGCTCCCCAGCACCTGGGAGAATGACCCGCCGGCAGGGCCGGACAGAGCCGGACGCCGAACCGCAGCCGAAGGGACACCACGCGCACATGAGTGCAACGGGCGGAACCAGGGCCATCGTCGCCGCGCTCGGGGCCAACCTGGCCATCGCCGCGGCGAAATTCGTCGCCTTCGCCTTCAGCGGCTCCTCCTCGATGCTCGCCGAAGGCGTGCACTCGGTCGCCGACTCCGGCAACCAGGCGCTGCTGCTGCTCGGCGGCCGGAAGGCCAAGAAGGAGGCCAGCGAGGAGCACCCCTTCGGCTACGGCCGCGAGCGCTACGTCTACGGCTTCCTCGTCTCCGTCGTCCTCTTCACCATCGGCGGCGTCTTCGCCCTCTACGAGGGCTACGAGAAGATCCGGCACCCGCACGCGGTGGAGCACTGGTACTGGCCCGTCGGCGTCCTGGTCTTCGCCGTCGTCGCCGAGGGCTTCTCCTTCCGCACGGCCGTCAAGGAGTCCGACGAACTGCGCGGCGAGCAGTCCTGGTCCCAGTTCATCCGCACGGCCAAGGCCCCCGAACTGCCGGTCGTGCTCCTGGAGGACTTCGGCGCGCTGATCGGCCTCGTGCTGGCCCTCGCCGGCGTGTCCCTGGCCATCGCCACGGGCGACGGCCTCTGGGACGGCATCGGCACCCTCTGCATCGGCACCCTGCTGGTGCTCATCGCCCTGGTCCTGGCGGCGGAGACCAAGTCGCTGCTGCTCGGCGAGGCCGCCGGGCCCGAACAGATCGCCCGGATCCGCGCCGCCGCGGTGGACGGCTCCACCGTCACCGGCGTCATCCACATGCGCACCCTCCACCTCGGCCCCGAGGAACTGCTGGTCGCCGCCAAGATCGCGGTGCGCCACGACGACACGGCCGCCCAGGTCGCCCGCGCGATCGACGCCGCCGAGGAGCGGATCCGCGCGGCCGTGCCCATCGCCCGCGTCATCTACCTGGAGCCCGACATCTACAGCGAGTCCGCCGCGGCCGCCGGCGAGGACCCCGCCGCCACCCCGGGCGGACCCGGCCCCGGCACCCCCGCGCACTGACGCAAGGTCGAGCACCGATGGGGGATCCGTCGAGAACCTGACGAGAAACCGACGATCCGTCGGATCGGGGCCCCAGGGGGCTGGGGATCGCCCGGGGGCCCGGTGTAGATTCGGCCCAGAGCCAGACGTCGCTGCTGATGGCGGTCGGGCGGCCCGCGTGACGGACCGGCCGAGGGAGAGAGGGCCTCCGACGGACTGCGCTGCGGTCGGGGACGGCAGGAGGAAGCCGGCGACGCGCCTTTCCTCGCGGCCCGGCCGCGTGCACAGCTGTGTCCACCCTCGCTCACGCCCGCAGAAGGAGCAGCCCGTATGACCACCGAGAACGGCCCGGACTTCAAGGTCGCGGACCTGTCGCTGGCGGCCTTCGGCCGCAAGGAGATCACGCTGGCCGAGCACGAGATGCCCGGCCTGATGGCGATCCGCAAGGAGTACGCGGCGGCTCAGCCGCTGGCGGGCGCCCGGATCACCGGCTCCCTGCACATGACGGTGCAGACGGCCGTGCTGATCGAGACGCTGGTCGCCCTGGGCGCCCGGGTCCGCTGGGCCTCCTGCAACATCTTCTCCACCCAGGACCACGCCGCCGCCGCGATCGCGGTCGGCCCCGACGGCACTCCGGAGGACCCGAAGGGCGTCCCGGTCTTCGCCTGGAAGGGCGAGACCCTGGAGGAGTACTGGTGGTGCACCGAGCAGGCCCTGACCTGGCCGGACAGCCCCACCGGCGGCCCCAACATGATCCTCGACGACGGCGGTGACGCCACGCTCCTCGTCCACAAGGGCGTGGAGTACGAGAAGGCCGGCGCCGCACCCTCCGTGGACACCGCGGAGAACGAGGAGCACCGCGTCATCCTCGAACTCCTCAACCGCACCCTCGCCGAGAGCCCGCAGAAGTGGACCCAGCTGGCGTCCGAGATCCGCGGCGTCACGGAGGAGACCACCACGGGCGTCCACCGCCTGTACGAGATGCAGCAGGCCGGCACGCTGCTCTTCCCCGCGATCAACGTCAACGACGCGGTGACGAAGTCGAAGTTCGACAACAAGTACGGCTGCCGCCACTCGCTCATCGACGGCATCAACCGCGCCACCGACGTCCTGATCGGCGGCAAGGTCGCCGTGGTCTGCGGCTACGGCGACGTCGGCAAGGGCTGCGCGGAATCGCTCCGCGGGCAGGGCGCCCGGGTGATCGTCACCGAGATCGACCCGATCTGCGCGCTGCAGGCCGCCATGGACGGCTACCAGGTCGCCCGGCTCGAGGACGTCGTCGAGACCGCCGACATCTTCATCACCACGACGGGCAACAAGGACATCATCATGGCGTCCGACATGGCCCGGATGAAGCACCAGGCGATCGTCGGCAACATCGGCCACTTCGACAACGAGATCGACATGGCCGGCCTCGCCGCGGTACCGGGCATCGTCAAGGACGAGGTCAAGCCCCAGGTCCACACCTGGACCTTCCCGGACGGCAAGGCGATCATCGTCCTCTCGGAGGGCCGCCTGCTGAACCTGGGCAACGCCACGGGCCACCCGTCGTTCGTGATGTCCAACAGCTTCGCGAACCAGACGATCGCCCAGATCGAGCTGTTCACCAAGCCCGAGTCGTACCCGACCGACGTCTACGTGCTGCCCAAGCACCTGGACGAGAAGGTCGCCCGGCTGCACCTGGACGCGCTGGGCGCCAAGCTCACGACGCTGCGGCCGGAGCAGGCGGCGTACATCGGCGTGCCGGTGGAGGGCCCGTACAAGCCGGACCACTACCGCTACTGACGCAGACATACCGGGCAACCACCCGGCCAGCTGGTAGAACAGGCCCCCGCCCCCACGGCGGGGGCCTGACCGTTTCCCGTCAAGGACCTCACCATGCCCCGCGGCCGCTACTCGCTCCACGATCCGCACGACCACACCCCCCTCGGTGAAGAACACTTCCAGTGCGCCACCGGCCCCACCGGCTGGCGCTACGTCTCGCAGGTCACCGCCCCCTCCGGCGCCCCCGCCGGCTCGGTGGACCTGGCCGTGGACGACCTGGGCCGCCCGATCCGCCTCCAGCTGAAGGCGGGGGACTGGCAGGTGCGCGGCGCCGCGATCGACGGCGTCACCTGGGTCCGTACCGACCCCACCGGCGAACACGCCACGGAGGGCAACGTCCGTGCCCATGCCTTCACCGGAACCTCCCCCGCCTTCTACGTCGCCGTATCCCGCCTGCTGCGGCTCGCCCCCGGCGACCCCGCCCGCCGCGTACGGCTGGTCTCCTTCACCGCCCCCGTCCTCGCACCCCTGACCACGGACCAGTCGTGGACCCTGCTGAGAAGGACAGCACACCCCACTGACAACGGGACCCTGAGCGTGGACGAGTACCAGGTCAGCGCCCTGGACACCGGGGAGAGCCACACGATCCACCTCGCCGGGGACGTCGTCCTCTCGGCCCCGGGCATCGAGCTCGAGGATCTGGAGAGCCCACCATCGGTTTTCGGCTGAGGGTGTGGCTGCGTGGCTGGTCAGTGCCGGTTCGATGTGCGCTGGAGGCCGCAGGGCTGCTACTGTCCTCTTCGCCCCACAGAACCTGTTGACACGGGTTCGGTGGAGAGGTAGATTCGAACGGTTGCGGCAGTTGGACCTGGTCCAGCGGCAACGGGTAGTATCTGAATAGCTTCCGTCGGTGAATCACTTCCCGGTGAAGCTTCCTCGACTTCCTATCGGAAAGCGACGGCCGATTTCGATCGGCCCGAATGAATCTGATAAAGTCGGCAAAGCCGGAAAGCGAAAGCCGAAGGCAAATCCCGCTCCAACAGGGAGCCGGAAACGGAATCCGAACCGGAAACGGAACGGAAAACGGATCTGGTAAGGTTGGAAACACCGAAGGGAAGCGCCCGGAGGAAAGCCCCAGAGAAGAGACTCTGCGGGTGAGTACGAAGGAAGCGTCCGTTCCTTGAGAACTCAACAGCGTGCCAAAAGTCAACGCCAGATATGTTGATAACCCCGTCTCTCTGAGACGA
>NZ_JBFAPH010000109.1:0-18085 GCF_040675635.1 Streptomyces sp. NPDC049577 | reverse complement strand
GCCTCACCAGCTTCGAACTGCTCGTGCAGTTCGGCACCGTCCTCGAACACGCCTACGACCTCAACCGGCTGGCCCCCCAGCTCGCCGCCGGCTTGCAGGAGGGCCTGGGCCTGCGCTGGGCCCGGGTCCGGCTCGGCGGCGACGGGCTGCCCGCCCATCTGGGCGCCGCCGGCGGGCAGCCCGGCCCCGACGAACACCCCGCCGGCAGCTTCCCCCTGTGGTACGGCAGCGACGTCCTCGGCCTCATCGAGTACGGGCCCAAGACCGAGGGCCGGTTCACGCCCGAGGACCACGACGTCGTCGAGACCCTCGCCCGCCAGGCCGCGCTCGCCGTCCACAACGCCCGCCTGGCCTCCGAGCTGTCCACCCGCGTCGACGAGGTCCAGCGCCAGGCCGGCCAGCTCGACGCCTCCCGCGCGCGGATCCTCAGCGCCCAGGACAGCGAGCGCCGCCGCATCGAGCGTCGGCTGCACGACGGCATCCAGCAGGACCTCGTCGCCCTTGTCGCCAAGCTCCGGCTCGCCCGCAACCGGCTCGGCCGCGGCGGCGACATCGACGCGGTCCTCACCGAGGTCCAGGACGACGCCTACCGGGTCATCGACGAGCTCCGCGAGGTCGCCCACGGCATCCACCCTCCGGTCCTCACCGACCAGGGGCTGGTGGCGGCCGTCACCTCCCGGGCCCGCCGCATGCCCATCCCGGTGACCGTGCACGTCGAGGAGTCCCTCGACCGGGTGCGTTTCGCCCTGGACATCGAGGAGTCCGCCTTCTACCTGGTCTCGGAGGCGCTCACCAATGTCCTCAAACACGCGGACGCCAGCCGGGTCGTCATCCACATGACCCGCTCCGACGGCTGGTTGCAGGTGGAGGTCGCCGACAACGGCATCGGCTTCCCCACCGAGACCACTCACGGCTCGGGGCTGACCGGAATGCGCGACAGAATCGAGGCCGTCGGCGGGGACCTGCTCATCACCAGCAGCTCCGGCGGCGGCACCATCATCCGCTCGCGGCTCGCGGAGCGGGTACGGGAGGACGCCTGTGACCGGTGAACCCATGCGCGTCGTCATCGCCGAGGACCACTACCTCGTCCGTGAGGGCACCCGCCGGCTGCTGGAGGACACCGGTCACGTGGAGGTCGTCTCGGCGGTCGGCACCGCCGGTGAACTCCTCGACTCCGTCGAACGGCTGCGCCCCGAGGCGGTCATCGCGGACATCCGCATGCCGCCCACCCACCACACCGAGGGCATCGCCGCCGCCCACGCCATCCGCGCCGGTCACCCCGGCATCGGCGTGGTCATGCTCTCCCAGCACGCGGACGAGAACTACGCCTTCGACCTCTTCCAGCGGGGCACGGACGGCCTGGCGTATCTGCTGAAGGAGCGCATCGGCGAACTGGACGAACTGCTGAGAGCGTTGCGGGAGGTGGCGGCGGGTCGCTCGGTCGTCGACCCCCGCATCGTGGAGGTGCTGATGGGCAGCCATACGCGGGCCGCGAACGCGCCGCTGGCGTGCCTGACCCGGCGGGAGCTGGACGTCCTGCGGCACATGGCGGAGGGCAAGACGAACCGGGCCATCGCCCGGGCGCTCACCCTCTCCGAGTCCACCATCGAGAAGCACGTCAACTCCACCTTCGGCAAGCTGGGCCTGGCGGAGGAGAGCCAGCTGCACCGCCGGGTGAGCGCGGTCCTGGCGTATCTGCGGCACGCGCCGCGGTGAGGGACGCGGCCCGGGCGGGGCCGGTGGGCGGCCCGTGGCGAGCGCGTTACGGGCACATGAGGATACGTGCAAGCACGGTGTGGGTTTGTCTGCTGGGTGGCGCGAGCTGACCTGCCTGCCCGCCTCCATGAACAACGTAAAGCTCGGTGACCGCTTCACCCGCATGTCCCGCGACGTGCGCGACGTCCCCGAGCAGGACGTCACCGTCGACGTTGCGATCCGCGACGGCATGATAGAGCCTGAACTCGTGGTGTCGTAGTGGCTGACAGGTCTCGCGGTACGACGTCAGGTATGCGGTACGCGCAGGGTGGCGGGCTGACTGACGAGCGGCGGGAATTCCGTGAAGAGCTCCGGCTCCGGGCGGCCGAGCGGTTCGCCCGGGGGGAGAAGAGTTCGGTGATCGCGAAGGACTTACGGGTTCATGTGCGGTCGGTGGAACGGTGACGGAGGAGTTGGCGGGACGGTGGTCGGAGGGCCTTGCGGTCCAGGGGGCCGGCCTCGCTGCCGAGGCTGGACGAGACCCGGTTCGCCGTGCTGGAACGGGAACTGGCCAGGGGGCCGGTGGCACATGGGTGGCCCGACCAGCGATGGAGACTGTCGCGGGTCAAGACCGTGATCGGGCGCCGGTTCCGCATGACCTACACGATTCAGGGTGTGCGAAAGCTCCTGGTCCGCAATGGGTTCTCCTGCCAGGTGCCTGCCCGGCGGGCGGTCGAGCGGGACGAGGAAGCTATCGCCGGGTGGGTGAAGGAGTCGTGGCCGCTGGTGGAAGCACCGCGGCGGCGATCGGGGCCTACCTCGTGTTCGAGGACGAGGCCGGCTTTGCGATGACGCCGCCGACCGCCCGTACATGGGCCCGGCGCGGGCACACGCCCGTGATCCGGGTGAGGGGCCGCACCACCCGGTGCCTGTCCGTGGCGGCGCTGGCCTGCTACAAAACTGGCGAACGGTCTCGCCTGGTCTATCGGCCCCGCCGTCACAGCAGCAGGAAAGGCGCCCGAAAGAGCTTCGCCTGGACCGACTACCGCGACCTGCTGTGCGCAGCCCATAAACAGCTTGGCGCCCCGATCGTCCTGGTGTGGGACAACCTGGGCACACACGTGTGCAAGGAGATGCGGGAGTTCATCGACGGCCAGGACTGGTTCACCGTCTGCCAGCTCCCCGCCTATGCGCCCGAGCTCAACCCGGTCGAAGGCGTCTGGGCGCTGCTGCGGCGCGGTTTCACCGCCAACGTCGCCTTCACCAGCCCGGACCACCTCATCCGCACCGTGCGGCACGGCCTCCGCAAGGTCCAGTACTGCCCCGCCCTCCTCGACGGCTGCCTCGCCGAGACCAGGCTGAGCCATGTCCCCGAACCACGCGCTACGACACCACAAGTTGAGGCTCAGTGATCCGATCTCCCCACCCTGGCCGGTGGTGGGCCCGGGCGCCGGGGCAAGGGGTGGGTGGTGATCCGAAGTGTCGGAGCGGATCGGGAACGTCACGTTCGAGCGTTTCGAGGAGCTCGTCGCCCAGGTCACCCGGGCCCAGTTCGCATGAGGGGGCATGGCCCTGGAGAGCGAGCCGATGCGGCCAGGGCGCGGATCGATGCCCACCGGCCGCACGACCTGTCCACCGTAGAGGAATCACTGGTGTGGTTCCTGGGAGCCTGCCGTTGGTCTGAGGGGGCACCCCTCACGGGTGGCCGATGGCTGCCTCCTTGACATGGGTCCCTCACAAGAACTGTGTCTCCTGGCTGGGCGGGCAGGGAAACGGCGGGAGCCGGCGGGCGGCAGGGAAGGTGACCTGCTGAAATCGGTGGAGAGAGCTGGCCCGCGGCGGCTGCGGCGGCTGTGGTCACGACTTGGTTGCACTCTGCCGGCGGTCTCGGGAAACACCCGATCGAAGGGGTTTGAGGCCGCTGCTCAGCCGGTTCGGCGCAGGTGAACAGCAGCGTGTGTGCCCCTGGCGTTCGAGGGTGCGATTGCCTTGGAATATCGGACGGTCGGACCATTTGACCGGCCTGCCCAGCGCCGGTATCACGGCGTCTGTCCGGGCGCCTTCTGAGCCCGTTCCTCCAGCCGCCGAGGCCCCCACGGGCCTTTCCCCCTGACGCGCGAATGCGCGCCATCGTGTTTCAAGGAGATGTCTCATGGTTTTTGCCCGACGCCGTCTCGCCGCCGCCGTGGTGACCGCCGTCGCCTCCGTGACCCTGCTGGGTCAGGCGCCCGCGGCTGTCGCCGACGACCATGACCGCGGCCGTGGTCTGCGTGATCTGCCGGTGATGGTGGTCTCCCCGGCCCCGGGCAAGATCACCAAGGAGCACAAGGTCACCGACACCTACCAGTACGACCAGAAGGCGTCCGGCAGCAGCTCCTCGGACGGTTCCTCCTCGCAGCCCCCGGCCCCGTCGGCACCCGAGCCGGGCCCGGTGACCAGTGCCAAGGACGCGGTCAACTCCACCGCTGCGTCCGCCACCTCCGGCCTGGGGGCCACGGCCGACTCCGCACTGAAGTAGGCCCGGCTCGCTCCGCCCTGGGCCGGCGCGAAGCAGGCGGGCACGCGGTCGTGACCCGCCGCCGCGACTACCCCTCCTCGCGGTCTTGGGGCCCCGTCTGCCGGGCGGCGTCTGCAGAAGGCGATCCCTCCATACGATGTCGGAAATTTTCAGGAGTACCGGATGGACCATGACATCAGCACCTCCCAGGCGGCAGCCGGCGGCGTGCGTACGGGCCGGCGGCCGAAGCGGTGGCTGGCGCTGCTGTCCACCGCAGTGGCCGGCAGCATGCTCGCCGGCGGCAGCCCTGCCCCGGCCTACGCCGCGCCCAAGCACGGCAGGCGAGTGTTCACCGCCACTCCCGCCACCGACCCCACCGCCCCCGGGCTGCTGCCGCTCAAGGGGGTTGACACCTACACCATCACGGCCTGGGGCGCCGGTGGTGGAGGTGGCCTGGGGGCTGGTGGCGGTGGCGGGGGCGGAGGCGGAGGCGGCCTGCCGAATGGTGGCAGCTACGAAGGTGGCGGCGGCGCCGGGGGTTCCGGTGGCGGCGGTGGCGGCGGAGGCGGTGGGGGCGCCTCCGGCGACTTCGTCAAGTGCAAAATCACTTTGACGCAGGGCCAGCGTGCGGCTGTCATCGTGGGGATCCGCGGGTTCGGGGCGAGAGCCCAATCGGAAAAGGGCGGTTACGGCTACGGCGGCGCGGCCGGCGGCTACAAGGGCGACAACGGAGGTGCCGGCCGCCCGCATCAGAACCGGGCCTGGTCCGGCGGGAGCAGCGGCATCGCGATCGGTAAGAACTGGATCGTCAGGGCCGGCGGGGGCCGGGCCGGCACGGACGGAGCCCAGGGCCCCGAGGGCTACGGCGGCGAAGGCGGTTCGAGTGAGCAGACACAGTCGCACGGTGCCGTCGAGGGCGGCGCGGGCGGTCAGCTCGCCGCGAACGGGCCCCAGTGCACCGGCACACTCCTGGACAGCGCCCGGGGCACCGCCGGAACCGCGGGCGGTCGCGGTGGACAGGCACGGCCGGGTGGTGGCAACAGGGACACCGGTGGCACGGGAGACTCGGGCAGCCGTGGAGGCACCGGCAGCGAGGGAGCCAAGGGCGGCTCCAAAGGTATCGGAGGAGCAGGAATCAACCGCGAGGGCATCCTCGCCGGCGCCGGAGGTGACGGTGGTGCCGGAACCGCAGGCGGCAGCGGAGGAAGGGGCGGGAATGGTGGCGGCATCAAGAACACGGGCTCCCGCGGCGAAGACGGCAAGGCCGGCATGAAGGGAAACAGCGGCCTGGAAGGCCAACCCGGCACCGTCATCATCGAATGGTGACCAGCCACATCACGCACACAGCACCGCAGAACATCGCCCGGCCCGAGAGGCCGTATGACAAGTTCGTCGGCGCGCGGGATCTGTACTGACGGATTCGCCCACTGAGAGGGCCAGGGAGCGGCGACGCTCGTCTTTCAGACGACCGTCGCCATCAGGCTCCGGCTGCCAGGTGGTCCTGCTGGCCACCGTGGCAGCCTGGGTCCTCTCAGCCTGCCCTTGAGCGAGGGGCGCAGGACTGTCCTCCCCGAGCAGGACAGCGAGGACGGTGACCACGGTGCCCAACTGAGTCCGGAGCGGTCCACTCGTTCCGGATGTCGGTGAGCCCGCACCGGAGCCTGATCACAGACTCACCGGACCACACCCTGCGCGTACCGCATACCTGACGTCGTACCGCGAGGACCAAGGCCTGTCAGCCCACTACGACACCACGAGTTCAGGCTCAGTAACGATGAAGCACCCTTCCGCGGCCTGCCGACTACGTTGTGGGATCTACTGGAATTCCCGCAGGCGATTGGGCGGGGGCGGGATCGTTCTCGGCCCCCCAATGCACCGACTGAATCGCATCGTCCATGTCCCCGAGGTCATTCACGTCCCAGCGGTAATTCTTGAGGGCATCCCGGTATGCGATACCAAGCGGTGCTTGAATGCGTATCGGCCCCGGCAATTCCACTCGCTTGGCTCTGATGACCGACCTTCCCTCCCCGACATCGAAGTCTGTATCGCGATAGACGGTGACTGATGCTTCAGGTGCGCCCAGCAGGAGAAGCGAACTCGCCTGGTCGTTAAAGTCGGAGAACTCTTCCAGATCTCTGGCGACTCCAACGATCAAGTTGACTTCGGGTACGGACGATATGCAATCGATGACCACTTCCAGGGGATTTAGCAGGTCGCCGAGCCCGGGGGTCCAGCCCAGCATCCCGGCAAGGTTGAGCACCGAATGTTTGAACCCATTCAAGGCGGCGATCAGGTCCCCCAGCGTCTTCAGTGGCGTCCCGGGCCGAAGGACAACGATCAAGATCCCGCCGTCGTGTCCTGCGTAAGGCGACAGTTTGTCGTGTCTACTCAAGAGGAAGACGCTCGGGAACGTCACCGGGGGAAGCTCTACCGGAATGCTGAAGGTCCTGCCCAGGCTTGCAGGCGGGAGTCCCGGAAGATTCACGGTAATGGTCACTCGTACATCCACCCGGTAATTGACTGGTGTCGTCGGCCCTGTGTCTTCCGTGAAGTCCGGCAACAGAAGGAGGTCGACGCTCAGGTCGGGCGGACGGGCGCCGAATGGCGCCTGGGGGTCCAGTCTCGGGGTCAGTCGGAACTGGTAGTCTCCCGCCCGCTGCCCGTTTCTCACTACGTTGTAAGTTGCTCGGACGTCAACGAGACCCGTGAGGTCAATAGCACCCTTGACGGCTCCGCTCTGGACGGTCGTCAGTCCTGGAAGAGATCCCGAGAGGCCAGCATTGTCCTCCGGACCCCACGGATTGTGTTGAGC
The DNA here is from genome assembly GCF_040675635.1 of Streptomyces sp. NPDC049577. Lineage (NCBI taxonomy): Bacteria > Bacillati > Actinomycetota > Actinomycetes > Kitasatosporales > Streptomycetaceae > Streptomyces > Streptomyces sp. NPDC049577. The sequence continues at coordinate 11,081 of NZ_JBFAPH010000109.1, read as the reverse complement.
ATCAGAAACAAGACTGGACAGCTGACTCAGTGATGGCAGAGTGTTGGGAAAACCGGGTAGCACTTCTATATGCATTGGCTGCCCCGGCTGCGGGGCCTCGCCATCCGTAACCACTCGGGTCAAGTTCAGTAGAGATTCCGCGAGGGACGTCGCGTCGGGTGGCGCGCTGGTCATGCTGGCACCTCCTATTCACCGGCCTTCTCTTCCAGCAAACGCCCGTCGCACTGTGGGTGCATCTTGGCTCCGCAGCGCGAGTTCCCGCCGCACGACATCCTCCGCCACAGGCGGCACATTGCAGCAGCGAGCATCCGCGTGGCGATCTGTGCGGGTGATTCCGTAACTGGCGTGTGCGCGCCCGTCACCGGGTGACGAAGGCCGCAGGTGCGGGTCGGCACCGGCACGACGACGCCGGCCCGCTGCCCTTCCCCCGGGCCGGTGAAGGGTGCAAGGCTCGGGCCCGCACCGTCATCGTCAACCGTGGAGCATGAGCGTGGAGCGGCAGCAGCTGAAGCGCGTCATACGCACACCGTGGACCGCCGGCACAGCCGCCGCGGTCATCACCGCCGCAGCAGCATGGTGGCTGGGCGAGCAGCACCACGACGCTCACCGCGACGACGCGGCGGTCCTCGGCGACGTCCTCGTGAGCCGGGACGGCCGGACGCTGACCACCACGGCCAGATGGGCCCCCTGCCAGACCAAACGCCCCCAGCTCCAGGCCCGCGAGTCCACGGACACCGTGACCGTGGCCCTCAGGGAAACAACCGCAGACCTGCGACACCAGTGCGCAAGCACGGACCAGCAGGTCTCCGCCACCCTCACCGAACCCCTGGGACAACGCAGGCTCGTCGACGCCGGCACCGGCACCACCATCACGTCCTTCGACGCCGCCGAGCTCGTCGGCCCCCACTACCTGCCTCAGGGCTACGCCCAGACCAACGAGATCTACGACGAACCGTCGCCCGAACGCTGCGCCCCGTCACCGTTCAACCGGACAGACACACCCGCATGGACGCGGTTCTACCGGAAGGGCTCCGCGCGACCCTCCCTGGCCATCGCGCAAGTAGCCAAGGCCGCGCCGGACGAGACCCGTAACGCTTCAACCTCGGTCGACGGCCACCCTGCCCATCTGCGTGAACAAGCCTCCTCCCGCTGCCTGACCTGGCACAACGGCAAATACAGCATGACTGTGCTCAGCCAAGATCCGCCGCTGCCGACAGCCGAACTGCTACGAATCGCCAACCAGCTCAGCCGCTGACGGCAGGAACGTTGCGGTCGCCCTGCGAGCGGCAGCCCAGCGGATTCCTGGCCGCCGGGGCTCGGCGACTGCCATGGACCGAGCACCGCGCCCCGCTGATCAGCACGGGTGGCTCTCGCCCCGATGACTGTGTGCCGCAGCGCTCCACCGCGCCGAGTCCCGGCCCGCGGTCGAGCGGAGGACCCCGAGATCCCGGAGCTGATGCTCGCCGCCCCTGGCCGGAAGGGCTGTCGAGGCCAAGTGGGACGGCCTGCGATGCGCTCTCCTACGCGGCAGCACCTCGGTACAGCTGGTTTCCCGCCGTCGCACTCCGCTCGGCCGCGCGTTCCCCGACATCGTCGCCGCGGCCGAGCGGGATCTCCCTCAACGGGTCGGAGTGGCCGGTAGCCCGCATGAGGTCCGGGTACGAGGCACCGTTCTCTGAATGCACGCGACTCACCGGACACGCCCACAGATGGCCGTTTGTGAGAATCGGCCGTCATTCCTGCCGGCCCGTCGGATCGTGGCGGCCCAGCAGGCACATCGCACGTCAGTCCACTGGAGGCCAGCACGCTATTTTTCTGCGGGCCCCAAGACATTCAGCGGAGAGAGGCATTCGCCACCGCATCGCCCGTAAGGGCATTGAGTCTTCCATACGGCTGGGCCGCCACCGCTGGGTCGTGGAAAGGACGGTGTCCTGGCTCGCCGGCTGCCGCCGCCTGCACCGCCGCTACGAGCGCACGGCCGAGCGCTTCCCCGCCTTCGTCGGCATAGCCGCAGCCCTCATCGGTTACCGTCGCCCTGCGCGGTGAAGTCGCTACGAGGCGATGGAGTGGGTTCGGTCCCAGCTGTTCCGCGTCGCAGCAGGGTGATGACCCGACGCAGCCATCCCCTGCGCGGCTTGCTGTCCCTCTCGATCAAGAACCGCGCTGTCTGCAGCGGGTCACGTATGGGCTGACCTGCCTGGTGGCGGCGCCAGTAGCAGGCCACCCTCCGCTCCAAATCGCCCTGGTCCACGCTGCCGGTCCTGGCCAGAACGACCGATCCCTCCGGGCCTTCGGGGGCAGTCAACGCCAACACACCACCGTCCGGTGAGTACGCCGCTGTGTACTCACCCTCATCGACGTCAATCGCCTCAATCCAGTTCGTAGCGTGGACGAAGGATTCGAAGACGAGCAGTTCCTCGTCACGATCGAAGATGAGCACGGTGTCGGGAGAAGGTTCCATACGGATCACTGTGGCAGTCCCGTTCGTCGTGGTGCCACCAAGATAAGCGGTGTCTTACTGAGTGTTTCGTCCTGTCTGGCGGCAGTTGATGCCGGTTTCCCGGAGTCAACCGGCTGGGCCTGGGGAGAGAGGTGAGCCAGTTGGCCGGCCGAGTGGTTCGGGACGAGTGTTTGGCCCGGCCTTCTCCTGTCTGATACCAAAACCTCCCGGCCCGGCACCGTTTATGCGGCTGGGCAGGTCAGCGCGCTGGCGGTACTTCAGATACATGACCGCACACCGCGGCTACCCGAGTGATCTCTCCGACGAACGCTGGGCACTCATCGATCACTGACCAGTGCTGTGACCGCATGGTTCACCGGTTTGGCACGACGATCGGGCGTTATCCCGTTGCTGTTGCTTCCACCAGTACGGCAGTGTCTGCGCCATGCATGAACTGCGCACCTTGGAATCAGACGACTGGCCGGTCTGGAGGGAACTGCGGCAGGCAGCCCTGGCGGAGGCGCCCTACGCGTTCGGGTCGACGCTTGCCCAGTGGCAGGGAGCTGGCGATCGTGAAGACCGCTGGCGTGCCCGTCTGGAGATTCCCGGTGCACACAATGTCGTCGCGGTAGCTGACGGTCGTCCTGCGGGGATGGCCAGCGGCGTTCCGGTTGAGGAGGCAGGGGACAGCGTTGAGCTGATCTCGATGTGGGTCAGTCCCGCGGCCCGGGGCAGAGGGGTCGGCGACTGCCTGATCCGGGAGATTGCACGGTGGGCTGCGGAGCGGGGTGCCAAGTCTCTGCGTTTGTCTGTGATGCCGGACAACAAGAGGGCTGCCGCTCTCTACGAGCGCCACGGGTTCACGGACACCGGTATACCGGGTGACCTCCTGCCTGATGGCACGGGCCGGGAACGGGTCATGGCCAAGGACCTGACGAACAGCTAGTACCGCGTCAGGAAACGTTTGCCCTGTGTGCGGTGTGAGATATGTTCCTCGGCCATGGGCGAGTTGATATTGATCAGGCACGGCGAGACCGCGTGGAGTCGGACCGGCCAGCATGCTGGCCGCACTGACTTGCCGCTGACCGAGGCGGGGGAGGCCACGGCGCGTGCGCTGGCGCCTCGACTGGCCGGACGGGAGTTCGTCGCCGTCTACAGCAGTCCGCTGACTCGCGCCGTGCGGACGGCCGAGCTGGCCGGGCTGAGCGGTGCGGAAACCGACGCCGACCTGATCGAGTGGAACTACGGCCGCTACGAGGGGCTGACTGCCGAGCAGATCCAGGAGCTCAAGCCCGGCTGGGAGCTGTGGCGTGACGGCGTGGACGCAGGCGAGGACCTCGGGCACGTGACCGTGCGGGTCGACGCGTTCCTTGGCCGGGTCCGGCCGCTGCTGGACAAGGGTGACGTGGCCGTCGTCTCGCACGGCCATCTGTCACGCATCCTCACCGCGCGCTGGCTCGGGCTCGACGCGTCGGGCGCGCGACAGTTCGGGCACCCGCATCCGGGGACGATCAACACGCTGGGTTACGAGCACGGGCTGCCCGTCGTGCTCGGGTGGAACGTGCCGTAGTGGCGACTGTCCACGTCCCGTCCGAGATGTACCTACTGCCGCATCAAGCGACGTTCGCCCTGTTCACGACCTCGCGGAGGCGTTCGTCGGCGGCGTGCTTGTTCTGCCAGATGATGTAGCGGCGGATCATGCTTCCCTGTTCTTTGTGGCTGGCGTGGTCGGTGCCGTCGAGAGCGAAGTGGCGCAGGGCGGTGAACGGGCTGGTGAACGTCACCTCGGCGATCTTTCCCACGGACATGCCCTGCGCGGATGACAGCATCATCTGCGCCCGTCGCCAGGTCGCTACCGAGCCGGTACCCCTGTGGATGATCCGCAGCAGACGCCCGCCCTCATCGTCATCAATCTCCCGGACCTGCACGCGTTCCGCCACGTGATCATTTTGGCCGTCCGATACCACCCGGCGCAGCACTCCAGCGATACAGCACCATAGGGCGAACGTTGCTAGATGCGGCACTAGTGCTGTGACCGGGAAGGTCTACCGGGTTGTAAGAGGCGGCAGCGTTCGCGGAAATCCGTTTCGGCGGTCGCTGCGGTGCCTCTACTGTGGCGCGGTGACGACTGAGGTGATCGTTCAAAATCGCCCACGATCAGCGTGAGCATCCCGGTCACTGGTCACACCAGCCCTTTGACCTGCGACTTCAAGATGGCGAATGCTCACTGCTGCGGGCTCTGCTCGTCCTCACGCAAGCCGAGGTCTCCCGGTGACGGATGACCACCAGGAAGCGATCAAGACCCTGATGGGCAACGGGCCCTCAAACACCCTTCACACCAGTCCGCTTGACCTGCCACTTTCAAGATAGAACTGCCTCAATGAGCAAGAGGACAGGACCGATGCTGAGGCACCGCAGCGCTTCACATCACTTGACGATCTCCATCACCGCCATCATGCCCGCGTCCTCGTGGTTGAGGATGTGACAGTGCAGGACGCTCTTGCCCGTATAGGTGTTGAAGCGGATCCGGATGACGAGCTGTCCCTTGGCGGGAACGCTCGCGGTGTCCTGCAGGCCATGGCCCTGGTGTGGACGGCCGTTGATGCTCATCAACTGGAACTTGTTGACGTGCACGTGGAAGGAGTGTTCCTCGTTGCTGTCGTTGCGTACGGTCCACTCCTCGATCGTGTTGAGCTTGGGCTGGATGTCCACCCGGTTGGGGTCGAACTGTTTGCCGTTGATGTAGTACTTGCTCCCGTCGGCGTTCTCGGAGAACACGATGGTGCGCCGCGCGGCGATCGGGTCGTGGCTGAAGTCCAGTCTCGGGGCGAAGGACGAGGTCGGCAGCGGTGCCGGCCGCGCTGAGGGGCCCTCGGAGTCCAGGGTGGCCAAGGTCGCCTGTGGGAAGGAGTTGCCGCCCGGACCGGTGCTGTAGGCGAGTGTCTGGAGCTGGGTTCGGCCCTGCGGACCGCCGTGGACCAGCATGTCGAAGCGGGTGCCGGCCGCCATAAGGAGGGAGTCGGCCGTCCAGATGCGGTCGGAGGGAGTGCCGTCGTGGGCGATCACATGGACTGCTGCCCCTGGAGGTGGACGTTGTAGTAGATGCGAATCCGGCCCAGTAGACCAGCCAGGCTGTTCCACATCTCGTACACGGTCGAGGGCACCTGGCAGCTGCTGAAGCGGCACGGCTGGTCGTGGCGGCAGCCCGCCCGGCGAGCCATCGAACGAGACGACTGCTGCGGGACCGCGACTTTGGGCAGGTGCCGATGGCCGGCATGAACTGCTGCAGGCCTGGCGAGCTTTCCCCGGCTGATCTACGCGGTCCGGGAGTAGCGGGGCCGCAAGGACGCACCGAAACACTTCGGCCGGCGGGACTTCCGAGACCTGATCGTCCGAGCCCGCACCCAGCACGGCGGCCCGGGTCGTTATCCTCGTGCGGCCCAACGCGGTCCAAGAGGCGACGGCCGAAGGCCGCTCCGTCATCGAGCACCGTGACCGCCTCTTCGGCCACGCCGAAGCGATGACATCTCTCAGGAGGCCTCGGTCGCTGTCTTCTGTGCCTGACGGGCCCTGTTCCGCATGGTGCGCACGCGGGATGCTGACCGGCATGACATTCGGATCCCAACGCGTCGGCGTACACGGACCGTCCCGAACGAGCCCCGCTCACCGTCGACGCCGTCTCCGACTCCTGGCGGCGTCCTCAGCGGCCGCCGTCGGGCTGGTCGTCGCAGTCGCCTCGCCAGGCCAGGCCGTCGCCCGACCGGCCGCGACTCCGATCGCCGCACCGGCCGACGCCACGTCCACCGCCTTGAACGGCGGCACCGAGGCACAGCGAAGTGCCCAGCTGAGGCAGTTGGCACGGAAGCTGGTGGCTGCCGGGGCGCCGGGCGTGATCGTGCGGGTGGACGACGGCGGGGGCCGAGCGGTTGAGTTCGCCGAACAGGCCCCGTGGACCACGAAGGACCACCGGCTCGGGGCGGCGGACGAGTTCCGGATGGGCTCCAACACCAAGACCATGATGGCCACCCTCGTGCTGCAACTGGTCGGTGAGGACAAACTCGCCCTCACCGACCCGGTGGACAAGTGGCTGCCGGGCCACGTACCGAACGGGCACGCGATCACCCTGCGGATGCTGCTGAACCACACCAGCGGCCTGTTCGACTACACCGAGGACACCACGCTCTGGCCGTCGATCCTGGGCAAGGACCACAGGGCGTGGACATCGGCGCAGCTGCTCGCCGTCGGTGTGAAGCACGATCCGCTCTTCGCGCCGGGCACCAAGTGGTCGTACAGCAACACCAACTACGCAGCCGTCGGCGCCGTCCTCGAGAAGGTGACCGGCAAGAGCCTGGCCGGCCTGGTGCGTGACCGGATCGCCCGGCCACTCGGCCTGAAGCACACCTCCTTCGCTACCGGCTCCGCCTGGCGCGGCCCGCACGCCCGCGGCTACGAACCCGATGCGACCCACATGCCGCCGGGAGTGCCGGCCGATGCCAGGGACTACGCCGGGACGCACCGCGCCGGTCATGTGGACGTCTCCGACAACAGCCCCTCCTGGGCCGGGGCGGCCGGCGCGGTCGTCTCCACCGCCCGCGACTGGGACCGGTTCTACACCGCGTTGATGTCCGGCAAGCTGCTTCCCGCCGCGCAGCTGGCACAGATGCGCACGACCGTGCCGACAGTCCCGGGACGGCCGGACGCGCCCGGCTACGGGCTGGGCATCTTCACCGCCGCGACCCCGTGCGGCACGGTATGGGCCCACGAGGGCGGCATCCCCGGATACCTGAGCATCAACGCCACCGACCCCACCGGCAACCGCACGGCGAGCGTCCTCGTTTCCACCGAGGCCTACAGCGAGTATCCAGGCGCTTTCCCTCGGGAGATCGCCAAAGCCGACCAGGAGCTCAAGATCGCCACGATTTGCGCCATGCTCGACCAGCCGGCACCGCCGGTCGTGGGCCGTCCGACGACCTCCTGGCCGTCGTGGAGGCGGGCCCAGGTTTTCGGCGTCGGGGTCCGCTCGCGTACGGCGCCCTCGGCGTAGCCGCCGGGGGCTGGGTCGCGTGGCTGGTGCGGGTGTGCGCCGCCGCTCACGGCTACCTCCAGGCCGTCGTCCGCCCCTGGATTTCTGGTCACCCCTGACCACTTCACCCCCGCGATACAGAACGTACATTCGATGACGTGTCTTGGATGTCCTTGATCACTCTGCCCGGCCGGGTGTGACCGAGCGCGATAGGGGGCGCTTGAGCGCGATGGTTGGCGGCTGAGCGGGATCGTTGGCCGGCAGGGTAGCGGGTGGATCCTCGTGATCAGGTGCTTCTCCGCAACCTTCCTCCCCACCCTGACCCGCTCACCGCGCCGGTTCGTGGCCGCCGCCCTACGCTCGGGGTATGAGACGCCGCCCGATGCACATGTCTGACGAGGCTCTGGACACCCTGCGCGCCGCGCTGGTGGAACTTCGGACGGAGCTGAAGGTTCCCCTCGCCTTCCCCAAGCGCGTACTCAAAGCGGCCGACAAGGCCGCGGCCGAGCCGAACCTGCCCGACAAGGACGCCAGGCACCTGCCGTTCTTCACGATCGACCCGCCGACCTCGAAGGACCTCGACCAGGCCATGCACCTGGAGCGGCGGCCCGGCGGCGGCTACCGCGTGTACTACGCGATCGCGGACGTGGCGGCCTTCGTCAGGCCCGGCAGCCCGCTGGACGTCGAGGCGCACGACCGGATCGAGACGCTGTACTTCCCCGACCTCAAGGTGCCCCTGCACCCACCCGTCCTCTCCGAGGGCGCGGCCAGCCTGCTGCCGAACCAGGACCGCCCCGCCCTGCTGTGGCAGCACGACCTCGACGCCTACGGCAACCTGACCGACTCGTCCGTGAGCCGGGCCATGGTCCGCAGCCGGACTCGGCTCGACTACGCGGCTGCCCAGCAGGCCATCGAGAACGGCACGGCTGAGGAGTCCCTCGCCCTGCTGCGTGAGATCGGCAAGCTGCGGGAGGCCGTCGAGATCGCGCGCGGCGGCATCTCGGTGAACCTGCCGGACCAGGAGGTCACCCTCGAAGACGGATCGTTCCGGCTGAGCTACGTGGCGACGCTTCCGGTGGAGGGCTGGAACGAGCAGGTCTCCCTCATGACCGGCATGTCCGCGGCCCAGATCATGCTCGACACCGGTACCGGGATCCTGCGGACCCAGAAGGAGCAGGCCGACCAGAACGTGGTCAAGCGCTTGCACGACATCGCGAAGGCCCTGGGAATCGTCTGGCCGCCCGGTATCTCGTACGCAACACTGGCCCGCAAGCTCGATCCCGGCCAGCAGACCCACATGGCCTTCCTCAGCGAGGCCACCAGCACGATGCTCAAGGCGGAGTACACCGTCTTCCGCGACAACCAGAAGCCGGCGTACACCATGCACGCGGCGATCGCGGCCCCGTACACGCATTGCACGGCTCCGCTGCGGCGCCTGGTCGACCGGTACACCGGTGAGCTGTGCGTGGCGGCGTGCTCGGACAAGGCCCCGCCGAACTGGGTGCTCGACGCCCTGTACTGCATCCCGTGCGACACGGCACGGGGAAAGAGCGGCCTGGCGGACCGGCAGATCGTGGACCTGGCCGAGGCCGCGGTGCTCATGCACCGCGTGGGCGAGGTGTTCGACGCCGCGGTTGTCGACACCGACGCCGAGCGGGGCAAGCCGCGCGAGGGCAAGGTGTTCCTGGCCGACCCCGCCGTGCTGGCCAAGGTCGAGTCGACCAACGGCCTGGACCTCCAGCTGGGATCCAGCGTCAGGGCCACGCTCAAAAGGGCTGACCCCTCCGCGGACGGGGACAAGGTCCTCTTCACCGTGCCCTAGAGCCGCCCGCGTTCCCCGCAAGCGCGCGCCCGCCAGGTGCCCGGCCGCACTGGCGTACGGCGTTCAGCATCGTTGATAGCGGACGTGCAGGGAGTGACGGGTGCGCTGGACGAGGTTGGCGCGGTACAGGATCTGCAGGTGGTAGGAGACGGTCGAGGGGCTGAGATGCAGCCGGCCGGCGAGGTCCCCGGTGGTACTCGGTTCGCCGAGCTCGGCAAGGATGCGGCTGCGGGTGTCGCCGATGAGCTCGCCGGTGAGCGGGGCGGGGGCGCCGGCGGACACCGGGTAGACGAGGACCGGGACGCGGCGATGCGGTGCCCCGTCGAGCTCGTCGGCGCAGATGGACACCCGGCGGGTGAACGGGCTGGGGACGAAGACCACCGCGTCGGTGTCGATCTTCATGTCCTGGGCCGTCACGGCCAGTGACAGGTCGAGGCCGCCGTCGCGCCAGTGCAGGTTCGGGCCGAGCTGGTCGAAGGCGCTGATCGCACCATGCCGGGCAATTGCCATGCAGCGGGCCGCGACGTCGCTGTGCAGGCCGGGCTCGATTCGTGGCCACTGAGGCGCCAGCACGTCGCGCCAGAATATGGCGAGTTGGTCGGCGGCGCGCTCGGCAAGCCGGCTCTCCCCCTGCTGGATGGCCTTCCGCAGGAGCCCGGCACGTCGGTCGGCCCGGCGCGGGTCCCAGGCATGGCCGCCGAGCGCACTGGTCACCTCGTAGCGGACCCGCTCGGCCGGGGTGGTGGCGACCCGGTGCAGTTCGGCCTCCAGGGCGGGTTCGAAGACAAGCGGTACCGGCCGCACGAAATCGGGCGCGTACCCGTACGGCCCGCCGCCGCCCAGCACCGCGAGCAGCCCGAGCCCGCGCTCGCGCAGTGCTTCCCGGGTCCGGGCCGACCAGGCCGCGTCGACCGACCGCGGGTCGGACGCCAGCCTGTGCAACAGGTTGGCGGCCACGATCAGCGGCGAGACCGCGAACCGCGCCCGTCCCAGCCCTTCCGGCCCCAGCTCGATACGGATCACGTGCTCCCCTGTTGATCGTCTTCGAACCTGATCGAATCACTCGCCGTGCGGGCTGCCGGTCCTGAGAATCGATATGTGCGGGCGCCGAATCGCCCGCGAAACGTCAAGGTGACCAGTGCCGGCCCGAGTCGGCAAGGCCGCCGCACCACTTTCCATTCGGCAGTACAACACAAGGAGTACTGATCAACCATGCCTCGTAACTGGAAGAGACTCGGCGCGCTGACGCTCGCAGGTTGCTGCGCCACGGTCGGCCTCGCGGTGGGCACCGCCCAGGCGCAGGAGATACTGCCCGGCGCCCCCTTCACGCAACAGTTGTCGTACAACGACGACGGCAGGACCGGCCAGTACCAGTTCACCGCGAGCAACTGGGACAGTCGCTACCAGCGCTTCCAGCAGTCGATCGTGTGGGTCAGCGGTCAGGACGGCGGCAAGGACAGGGTCCAGTGCTACCGGGGCGACGGCTCCGCGAACTGGTACGAGTCCTCGATCATCGCGCGCAACGGCACGAACCCGTCGCACTACGACTGCACCAACAACGGCACCTACAACCGCGGTTTCGACCACGCGGCCGTCGACCTCAGCAACTGGTGACGATGAGCGAGTGAACACCCGCCCTGGCGTGCGCCGCATGACGGCACGCGCCGGGGCAACCACATGAGCCGGAAGGCGAGGACGAGGCGATGCTGAGCAAACGCAGGGCGGCTTTGTCGATAGGGGTGGCCGCGGGCATCGTCTCGGCGGTTGCGGCAGGGCTCTCCTGTTTCCCGTCGGAC
>NZ_JBFAPH010000108.1:0-18260 GCF_040675635.1 Streptomyces sp. NPDC049577 | reverse complement strand
CGCCAACCGCCTCGCCCGGCGGCTGGCGGCCCGCGGCGCCGGCCCCGAGCGCTATGTGGCCGTCGCCCTGGAGCGCTCCGCCGACCTGGTCACCGCCCTGCTCGCGGTGGTCAAGACGGGCGCCGCCTACGTGCCGCTCGACCCGCACTACCCGGCCGACCGGCTCGCCTACATGCTCACCGACGCGCGGCCCGAGATCGTCGTCGCCACGGCGGCCACCGCCTCCGCCGTCCCGGCCACCGACGTGCCCGTCCTCGTCCTCGACGCCCCGGACACCGCGGCCGCGCTCGCAGCCGCCGGTCCGGCCGCCCTCACCGACGCCGACCGCACCACGCCGCTGTCCCCGGACCACCCCGCCTACGTCATCTACACCTCCGGCTCCACCGGCCGCCCCAAGGGCGTCGTGGTGCCGCACCGCAACGTGGTGCGCCTGTTCACCGCCACCGAGCACTGGTTCGGCTTCGGCCCCGACGACGTGTGGACGCTCTTCCACTCCTACGCCTTCGACTTCTCCGTCTGGGAGCTGTGGGGCCCGCTGCTGTACGGCGGCCGGCTGGTCGTCGTGCCGCATGCCGTGAGCCGGTCCCCCGAGGACTTCCTCGACCTGCTCGCCCGCGAGCGCGTCACCGTCCTCAACCAGACCCCCTCGGCCTTCTACCAGCTGATGCACGCCGACGCCGAGACGGGCGGCACGGAGCCGCTCGCCCTGCGCTACGTCGTCTTCGGCGGCGAGGCCCTGGACCTCGGCCGGCTGGCCCCCTGGTACGCGCGCCACCCCGGCGCCGTCCTGGTCAACATGTACGGCATCACCGAGACCACCGTGCACGTCAGCCACCTGGCCCTCGACCCGGCCGGGACCGCCGGACAGACCCGCAGCCTGATCGGCCGGGCCATCCCCGACCTGCGGATCTACGTCCTCGACGGCTGCCTGCGACCCGTACCGGCCGGCGAGCTCGGCGAGATGTACGTCGCCGGGGCCGGCCTGGCCCGCGGCTACCTGGGCCGCCCGGACCTCACCGCGGACCGCTTCGTCGCCGACCCCTTCGGCGAGCCCGGCACCCGTATGTACCGCACCGGCGACCTGGCGCGGTGGCAGCCCGGCGGCGGCCTGGAGTACCTGGGCCGGGCCGACCACCAGGTGAAGATCCGCGGCTTCCGCATCGAACTCGGCGAGATCGAGAGCGTGTTGTCGGCCCAGCCGGGCGTGGCGAGCGGTGCCGTCGTGGTCCGCGAGGACCGCCCGGGCGACAAGCGCCTCGTCGCCTACGTCGTGCCCGCGCCCGGCGCCGCGCCGGACGCCGACGCGCTGCGCGCCGGGCTCGGCGCGACGCTGCCCGGCCACATGGTGCCGTCGGCCTTCGTCACCCTCGCCGCCCTGCCGCTGACCGCCAACGGCAAGCTGGACACGAAGGCCCTGCCCGCGCCCGGTGTCACCGGCACCGGCGACACCGGCCGCGCCCCGCGCACCGGGCGCGAGGAGCTGCTGTGCGGCCTCTTCGCCGAGGTGCTGGGCGCCGAACGGGTCGGCGTCGAGGACTCCTTCTTCGACCTCGGCGGCGACAGCATCATGTCCATCCAGCTGGTCTCCGCGGCGCGCCGCGCCGGCCTGGGCATCGCCTCCCGCGACGTCTTCCGGATGCGCACGCCGGCCGCGCTCGCCGAGGCCGCCACCGACCTCGCCACCGGCCCCGGCGCGGACGCCGGCGGGACGGCGGAGCCGGCGGAGGCGGGCACCGGCCTCGTCCCGCTGACGCCCGTCATGTGCTGGGCCCTGGAGCACGGCGGGCCGATCGACGGCTACAACCAGTCGATGGTCCTCCGCGTGCCCGCCGCACTGACCGGACCGCAGCTGACGGCGGCCCTGCGGACCCTCCTCGACCACCACGACGCCCTGCGGGCCCGGCTGCTCGACGACGCCCTGGAGATCCGCCCCGCGGGCGCGGTCGACGCCGCGCCGCTGGTGCGCCGCGTCGACGCCGAGGGCCTGGACGAGTCCGGACTGGACGCCCTGGTGGGCGCCGAGGGCCGCGCCGCGCTCGGCCGGCTCGCCCCGCGTGACGGCGTCGTGCTCCAGGCCGTCTGGCTGGACCGCGGCCCGCGCCTCCAGGGCCGGCTGCTGCTCGTCGTCCACCACCTGGTCGTCGACGGCGTCTCCTGGCGCGTCCTCGCCCCCGACCTCGCGCACGCCTGGGAAGCGGCGGCCGCCGGCCGCGCACCCCGCCTGGAGCCCGTCGGCACCTCCCTGCGCACCTGGGCGCGCCGGCTCACCGAGGCGGCGGCCGACCCCGCGCTCGCCGCCGAACTCCCGTACTGGCACGAGGTCCTGGCCGGACCCGACCCGCTCCTGGGCACCCGCCCCCTCGACCCGGCACGCGACGTGCTGGAGACCGCCGGCCGGCTGACCCTGCGGCTGCCCGCCGAGGTGACCGAGGCCCTGCTGACCACGGTCCCGGCGGCCTTCCACGCCGAGGTCAACGACGTCCTGCTGGCCGCCTTCGCGCTCGCGCACCAGCAGTGGCGCGGCCGCCCCGCCCTGCTCGACCTGGAGGGGCACGGCCGCGTCGAGGAGACCGTCCCGGGCAGCGATCTGTCGCGCACGGTCGGCTGGTTCACCAGCCTCCACCCGGTCCGCCTCGACGCCGGAGCCGGCACGGACGACCCGGGCGCCGCCCTCAAGCGGATCAAGGAGCAGCTGCGGGCCGTACCCGGCAAGGGCATCGGCTACGGACTGCTGCGCCACCTCGGGGCGGAGGCCGCGGAACTCGCCGGGCACCCCGCGCCGCAGATCGGCTTCAACTACCTGGGCCGGTTCGTCGCCCCCGGTGGCCAGGACGCCGACTGGACCGTCGTCCCCCGCATCGAGGACGGGATCCCCGGCGGCGGCCCCCGCATGCCGCTGGCCCACGCGCTGGAGCTCAACGCCCTCGCGCAGGACGGCCCGGACGGCCCCGAGCTGGTCGCGCACTGGAGCTGGGCGAGCGGCCTGCTCGACGCCGGTGACGTCGAGGAGCTCGCCGCCGCCTGGTTCGCGGCCCTGCGCGCCGTCGCCGCCGAAGGCTCCCGGCCGGGAGCGGGCGGACGCACCCCCTCGGACGTCCCCCTGGCCGGGCTCACCCAGCAGGAGATCGAGCTGCTGGAGCGGCGCACGCCGGACCTCACCGACATCCTGCCGCTCTCCTCCCTCCAGGAGGGCCTGCTCTTCCACGGCCTCTACGACGGCCGGTCGGCCGACGTCTACACCGCCCAGGTCCAGCTCGACCTGGACGGCGAGCTGGACGCCGCGCTGCTGCACGCCGCCGCGCGCGCCCTGCTCGACCGCCACCCCGGCCTGCGCGCCGCCTTCCACCACAGCGGGCCGGCGCGCCCGGTCCAGGTGATCCCCGGCCACGCCGAACTGCCCTGGCGGGAGGCCGATCTCAGCGGTCTCGACGCCGCCGGGCGGGAGGCACGGGCCGAGGCCCTCGCCGCCGAGGAACGCGCCCGCGGCTTCGACCTGGACCGGCCGCCGCTGCTGCGCTGTGCGCTCGTCCGGCTCGCCGCCGACCGTCACCGGCTCGTGCTGACCAACCACCACCTGCTGCTCGACGGCTGGTCCATGCCGGTGCTCATCCGCGAGCTGCTCACCCTGTACGCGGCCGGCGCGGACCCCCGAGCACTGCCCCGCGTCCGCCCCTACCGGGACTTCCTGGAGCACCTGGCCGCCGCGGACCACGACGCGGCCCGGGCCGCCTGGTCGCACGCGCTGGCCGGTCTGGAGGAGCCCACCCGGGTGCGGGAGACGGCCCCCGGCCGCACCCCGCTGGTGCCGGAGCGGCTGGAGTTCCGGCTGCCCGAACCGGCCGCGACCCGGCTGGCCGAGCGGGCCAAGGCCGCCGGACTGACCCTGAACACCGTGCTCCAGGGCGCCTGGGCGCTCGTCCTGGCCCGGCTGACCGGCAAGGACGACGTCGTCTTCGGTGCCACCGTCTCGGGCCGGCCGCCGGAGCTCGCCGGCGTCCAGGACATGGTGGGCCTGCTCATCAACACCGTCCCGGTGCGCGTCCGGCTCGACGCGGCCGAGACGCCGCAGGAGCTCTTCGCCCGGATGCAGGACGAGCAGTCCGCCCTCCTCGGCCACCAGCACCTGGGCCTCGCCGAGCTCCAGCAACTGGCGGGCGCGGGGGAGCTGTTCGACACCGCGATGGTGTTCGAGAACTACCCCCTCGACCTGGGCGCCCTGGACCGCGCCGCCGGTACGGGCCTGCGGCTCGCCGGCGTGCGGGGCCACGACGCGGTGCACTACACCCTGGGCCTGGTCGCCCAGCCCGGCGACGGGCTGGAGTTCCGGCTCGACCACCAGCCGGACCTGCTCGACCACGAGCAGGCGCGCGCCGTCGCCGAGCGGCTGCTGACCGTCCTCGGGGCGGTCGCGGACGGCCGGTCCGAGCCGGTCGGCCGGCTCGACCTGCTGCCGGCCGGCGAGCGGGAACAGCTGCTGACCGGCTGGAACGCGAGCGACGTGCCCGCGGCCTCGCCGTCGTCGACGCTGCCCGGCCTCTTCGAGGCCCAGGCCGCCCGCACCCCGCACGCCCCCGCCCTCGTGCACGGCTCGGTCACCGTGACCTACGCGGAGCTCGACGCCCGCGCCAACCGGCTGGCCCGGCTGCTGGTGGAGCGCGGCGCGGGACCGGAGCGGTTCGTCGCGATCGCCCTGGAGCGCTCCGTCGACCTCGTCGTCGCCCAGCTGGCCGTCGTCAAGGCCGGCGCCGCGTTCCTGCCCCTCGACCCCGGCTACCCGGCGGACCGGCTCGCGTACATGCTGGCCGACGCCGACCCGGCCCTGGTGATCACCAGTGCGGCGGTCGCGGCCGGTTCCCTGCCGGAGACGGACGCGCCCCGGCTGCTGCTGGACCGTACCGACACCTCCGGCCTCCCGGACACGCCCCTCACGGACGCCGAGTGCGCCGGGCCCCGCCGGGCCGCCCACCCCGCCTACCTCATCTACACCTCCGGCTCGACGGGCCGGCCCAAGGGCGTGGTGGTCACCCACTCCGGCATCTCCAGCATGGTCGCCGGGCAGGTCGCGGGACTGGCCGTGACGCCCGCGAGCCGGGTGCTGCTCTTCGCCTCGCCCAGCTTCGACGCCTCGGTGTGGGAGCTGTGCATGGCCCTGCTGACCGGAGCGTGCGCGGTGCTGGCCGACGCGGACCGGCTGCTGCCCGGACCGTCGCTCGCCGCGCTGATCGCCGAGCACGGCGTCACCCATCTGACGCTGCCGCCCTCCGCGCTGCCCGTGATGCCCGAGGGCAGCCTGCCCGCCGGCGGCACCCTGGTGGTGGCCGGCGAGTCGACGCCCCCCGACCAGGTCGGCGTCTGGTCGCGGGACCGCCGCATGATCAACGCCTACGGCCCGACGGAGTCCACGGTGTGCGCGAGCATGAGCGCGCCCCTGGCGGGCGCGGTCCTCGCCCCCATCGGCGGTCCGATCGCCAACACCCGGCTCTACGTGCTCGACCGGCACCTCCAGCCGGTGCCGGTCGGTGCGACCGGTGAGCTGTACCTTGCCGGACCGGGCCTGGCCCGCGGCTATCTGGGCCGCCCGGACCTGACGGCGGACCGCTTCGTGGCCTGCCCCTTCGGCGAGCCCGGGGCCCGGATGTACCGCACCGGCGACCTCGCCCGCCGGCGGCCCGACGGCGACCTCGACTACCTCGGCCGGGCCGACCACCAGGTGAAGATCCGCGGCTTCCGCATCGAACCCGGCGAGATCGAGTCCGCCCTGGCCGCCCACCCGGGCGTGAGCCGGGCGACCGTGCTGGTCCGCGAGGACCGCCCGGGCGCCAAGCGGCTGGTCGCCTACGTGGTGGGCACCGCGGACCCGGCGGAGCTGCGGCCCTTCCTGGCCGCGGCCCTGCCGGACTACATGGTGCCGGCAGCCGTCGTCGCCCTCGACGCGCTGCCGCTGACGGCCAACGGCAAGGTCGACCGCGCCGCCCTGCCCGCCCCCGACCTCGGCGGGACGGGCGACGGCCGGCCGCCGGCCACGGAAGAAGAGGCGCTGCTGTGCGCGCTGTTCGCCGACGTCCTCGGCGTCGGGCGACCCGGCACCGACGAGTCGTTCTTCGACCTGGGAGGCGACAGCATCACGGCGATCCAGCTGGCCTCACGGGCCCGTGAGGCCGGCCTCGCCCTCACCGTCCGGGACGTCTTCCGGCACCGCACCGTCACCGCCCTCGCCGCCGTGGCCGCACCCCTGGCCGCCGCCCCGGCCGCAACCGCCGCCCCCGACGGGCCGTTCCCCGGCCTGGAGGAGGAGACGCGCCAACTGCTGGAGGCCGAGCCCGGTCTCATGGACGTCCTGCCCATGACCCCGCTCCAGGAGGGCTTCCTCTTCCACGCGCTGCTGTCCGGCGACGAGGCCGACGTGTACACCACGCAGCTGCACCTCGACATCGAGGGCACGCTCGACGCGGACCGGCTGCGCGGCGCCGCCGAGCGGCTGCTGGCCCGCCAGCCCGCCCTGCGCGTCACCTTCCGGCACGACGTGGCGGGACGCCCCGTCCAGGCCGTGCACCGCGAAGCACCGCTGCCCTGGCGGCACGCCGACCTCTCCGGCCAGGACGGGACGCGGGCGGCCGAGGAGGCCGTACGCCTCGCCGGCGAGGAGCGGCTGCGGAAGTTCGACCTGTCGGCCCCGCCGCTGCTGCGCCTGCTGCTGATCGCCATGCCCGGCGGACTGCACCGGCTCGTGCTGACCGGTCATCACATCCTGTGGGACGGCTGGTCGGTGCCGGTGCTCGTGGAGGAACTCTTCGCCCTCTACGGCGCCGGCGAGGACGGCGGGCCCGCGCTGCCCGAACCGGCCCCGCTGCGCTCGTACCTCGCCTGGCTCGCCGCGCAGGACCGCGAGGCGGCCCTGAAGGAGTGGGCGGCGGCCCTGGCCGGCCCCGCGGCCCCCACCCTGGTGGCCGCGCACGCCGCGCACGGCGAGCCGGTCGCCCAGGAGTCGGTTCGTACCGAGCTCGACGCCGGCACCACGGCCCGGCTGCACGCGCGGCTCCGCGAGCACGGCGTCACCCTCAACACGGCCGTCCAGGCCGCGTGGGCCATCGTGCTCGGCCGGCTGACCGGCAGGGACGACGTGATCTTCGGCTCGACGGTCTCCGGGCGTCCCGGCGAGGTGCCGGGCATCGAGCGGATGATCGGCATGTTCCTCAACACCCTGCCCGTCCGCGTCCGCCTGCACGCCGACGAGACCCTCCCCGAGCTGCTGGAACGGCTCCAGGAGGAGCAGGCCGCGCTGATCCCCCACCACCACCTCGGCCTCAGCGACGTCCAGCAACTCGCGGGCGGCGGCGCCCTCTTCGACACCACCACCGTCGTCAAGAACACCCCACTGGACGCCGCGACCCTGATTGGCGGCGCCGCCGGGCTGCGCCTGGCCGGCGGCGACAGCGAGGACGCCACGCACTACCCGCTGCGCATGCAGGCCGTCCCGGGCCTGGACGCCTCCACCCTCGAACTGCACCTGGGCCACCGGCCGGACGTCTACGGCACCGACCAGGCCCGCACGCTGCTGAACCAGACGGTCCGGCTCCTCGAAGCCGTCGCCGACGGCAGCCGCGAGCAGGTCGGACAACTCGACCTGCCCACGGCGGACGACACGCAGCAGCAGCTGCTCGCCCAGTGGGGCGGGTACTGAGCCCATGCCCACCGCCCACCCCACGACCTCTGATAGGCGTTGCCCCATGCAAAACGATCAAGCAGTCCGGCTCGAACAGGTCAGCAGGTCCTACGCGTCCGGCTCCTCCCAGGCCGTGCGCGCCCTGGACGAGGTCACCATCGGCTTCGAGCGCACCACCTTCACGGCCATCATGGGCCCCTCCGGGTCCGGCAAGAGCACCCTGCTGCAGTGCGCCGCCGGCCTCGACCGGCCGGACGCCGGCCGGGTGGTCGTGGACGGCGTCGAGCTCGGCCCGCTCAGTGAGAAGCAACTGACCGAACTGCGGCGCGACCGCATCGGGTTCATCTTCCAGTCCTTCAACCTGCTGGGCGCCCTGACGGCCGAACAGAACGTCGGACTGCCCCTGCGGCTGGCCGGCACCCGGCCCGACCCGGCCGCCGTGCGCGAGGCCCTGACCCAGGTCGGCCTGGGCCAGCGCGGCGGGCACCTGCCCACCCAGATGTCCGGCGGCCAGCAGCAGCGCGTCGCCATCGCCCGCGCCCTGATCACCCGCCCGAAGGTGCTCTTCGCCGACGAGCCGACCGGCGCCCTCGACAGCAGCAGCAGCCGGACGGTCCTGGAGCTGCTGCGCGCCCTGGTCGACGGACAGGGCCAGACCACGATCATGGTCACCCACGACCCCGTCGCCGCCTCGTACGCCGACCGCGTGGTCTTCCTCGCCGACGGCCGTCTCATGGACGAACTGCACCGGCCCACCGCCCAGCAGGTGGCCGAGCGCATGACCCGGCTGGAGGCCGACGTCGCACGGGCGATGTCGGGCGCGGGCGGTGCCGCGTGACCGGAACGCTCGGCACCCTGCTGCCCGTGGCCGTGGCCACCCTGCGCAAGCGGTGGCTCGGCTTCGCCGGCTCGTTCGTCGCCCTCGCCCTGGGCGTCGCCCTGATATCCGCCTCCGGGCTGCTGGTGTCCACCACCATGGGCATCGACAACCCGGACCCGGCGGCACCCTCGCTGAAGAAGCTGCTCACCTTCATGGCGGGCATGTCGGGCTTCGTCTCCGTCTTCGTCGTCGCCTCCACCTTCGCCTTCGCCGTGGCCGGCCGCCGCCGGGAGACCGCCCTGCTGCGGGCCGTCGGCGCCACGCCCCGGCAGGTGCGCCTGCTGGTGCTCGGCGAGGCGCTCGTCGTCTCCGTCGTCGCCTCGCTCGCCGGCGCTCTGCTCGGACTGGCCGTCGCGCCGCTGTTCGCCCGCTGGCTCGTGGCGCAGGGCGCCGCCCCCGAGGGCTTCACGGTCCACCCCGCCGCCGGCCCGCTGCTGATCGCCGCCGCCGTCGAGGTGGCCGTGGCCCTGCTCGGCGCCTACGCGGCCGCCCGCCGGGCGGGCCGGGTCCGGCCCGTCGAGGCGCTCGGCGACGCCGTGGTCGACCGCAAGGTCATGACGCTCGGCCGCTGGCTGTGGGCCGTCGCCTATCTGGCCCTCTTCGCCACCGTCCTGACCCTCTTCGCCACCATGCCGGCCCCGATGCAGCGCGACCCCCAGCTGCGCGACCCGCAGAACATGCCGGTCTGGTCCCTGCTCGTCGACGTCCTCGCGATCCTGGCCATCGCCCTGTTCGCCCCGGTCCTGGTGCCCTCGCTGGTCCGCCTGCTGACCCTGCCCGTGCCGCTGGCCAAGGGCGCCGTCGGACTGCTGGCCCGGCAGAACGCCCTGGCGGCCGTGCGCCGTACGGTCTCCACCGCCACGCCCGTGTTCCTGGTCGTCGGCCTGACGGGCACCGTCGTCGGCTCCACCACCTCCTTCGGGGACGCCCGTACGGCCCAGGCCCGGGCCGCGCTGCGTGCCCAGTACGTCGTCGAGGCCGAGGACGGCGCGGGCCTCGCCCCCGGCGCCCTGGCCCATCTGAAGGCGCTGCCCGGGGCGCAGACCACCGCCGTCACCTCCACCCTGGTCGCGGGCCTGGGCGGCGGCGCGGACCGGGGAACCGGCCAGGAGGCCGCGACGACCGGCGCCACCGCGATCGACGGCGACGCCGCCGCCACCTGGAACCTCCCCGTCGAGGACGGCTCGCTCGACGGCCTCGCGGGGAACGCCGTGGCGGTCTCCGGGGACCTGGCCAAGGCCAACGGCTGGCAGGTCGGCGACACCCTGTCCGCCGGGCTCGCCGACGGCACCGCGGTGAAGCTGCGCCTGGTGGCCCTGGTGAGGACCCCGCTCAGCCTCTCCGAGGTACTGCTGCCGTACGCCCCGGTCGCCGCCCACCTCGCCGGCGCCCGCCCCGCCACGGCCTATGTGCGCACCGGGCCGGGCGCGCCCGCCCCCGAGCTCTCCTCCGCCGACGGGGCCGTGGTGACCCCGGCCGCCGAGTGGGGACGCGGCGACGACGACCCGCACGCGCGCTACGACTGGATCGCCATGATGGCCATCCTGGGCCCGGCGCTGCTCTACGCCCTCATCGCCATCGTCAACACCATGATGATGTCCACGGGCGACCGGCTGCGCGACTTCGCCACCCTCCGGCTCACCGGAGGCAACGACCGCCAGGTGCTCTCCATGGTCGGTGTGGAGGCCCTGCTGACCACGGCGACCGCCACCGCGCTCGCCCTGCTGGTCACCGTCGCCACCCAGGCGACCACCACCGCGCTCATCAACCAGCGGATCCTGCACGGCGGGACGTCGCTGTCCCTGAGCCTGCCGTGGACGGCCCTGGCCGGCAGCGCGGCCGTCGGCCTGCTGCTCGCCCTGGTCTCCAGCCTGCTCCCGGCCCGGCTGGCCCTGCGCGCCCGCGCCCTGGACCTCGCGAGCACCAAGCAGTGACACGAAGATCCTTGGCACCGAGAGAAGGACGACCATGCACGTGAACCCCCCACGCCCCGTCGTACTGCTGGCCGAGGAGCTCTCCCCGGCCACGGTCGAGGCCCTGGGCCCGGACGTCGAGATCCGCCGCTGCGACGGCACCGACCGGCCGGCCCTGCTGGCCGCGCTCGCCGACGCCGACGCGGTGCTGATCCGCAGCGCGACCACCATGGACGCCGAGGCCGTGGCCGCGGGCCGCCGCCTCAAGGTGATCGCCAGGGCGGGCGTCGGCCTGGACAACGTGGACGTGGCCGCGGCCACCGCCGCGTCCGTCCTCGTCGTCAACGCGCCGACGTCCAACATCGTCAGCGCCGCCGAGCACGCCGTGGCCCTGCTGCTCGCGGTCGCGCGGAACATCCCGGCCGCCGACTCCACCCTCCGCGCGGGCCGCTGGCAGCGCGCGCCCTTCACCGGGGTGGAACTGTCGGGCAAGGTCCTCGGGGTCGTCGGGCTGGGGCGGATCGGCACGCTCGTCGCCCGCCGGATGGCCGCCTTCGACATGCGGGTCCTCGCCTACGACCCGTACGTCGACGCCTCGGCCGCCGCCGAGCTGGTCCCCCTCGAAGAGCTGCTGGAACGCTCGGACTTCATCACCGTGCACCTGCCGAGGAACCCCGAGACGATCGGGCTGATCGGCCGCGAGGCGTTCGCCCGGATGAAGCCCGGGGTGCGGATCGTCAACGCCGCGCGTGGCGGCATCGTCGACGAGCGGGCCCTCCACGCGGCCCTGCGCGAGGGCCGCGTGGCGGGGGCGGGGCTGGACGTCTTCGAGACGGAACCCTGCACGGAGTCACCGCTGTTCGAGCTGGACGGTGTCGTGGTCACCCCGCACCTGGGCGCGGGCACGCACGAGGCCCAGGAGAAGGCCGGTACGGCGGTGGCGGCATCGGTACGCCGGGCCCTTGCCGGGGAGCCGGTGCCGGAAGCGGTCAATGACCCGTCCCGCACGGCGCTGGCGGCGTGACGCCCCGCCGTAGGGGGTGGGGGCAAGCCCCCCGGACCCCTACGGCTCGGGCCGGGCCTCCGCCTGCGGGGTGAGCCACCCGCGCGCCGTCGCCAGGGCTCCGGCCTGGAACCGGCTCCGCGCCTGGAGCCGGTTCATCAGTTCCGCCGTGATCCGGCGCCCCGTGCGGACCGAGATACCGAGCTTCCGGGCGACCACCTCGTCCGTGTAGCCGGCCACCAGCAGTTCGAGCACGGCCTGCTCCTGGCTGGTCGGACGGTCCCCGTCCGGCCGGGGCCGGCCCGCCGGGGTGCCCAGGGGCTCCGCCCGCTGCCAGATCTGGTCGAAGAGGGTGCACAGGGCGGTCACCACACCGGTGCCGTTGAGGATCAGCACCCCCTTCGCGGCCGCCTCCGGATCGATCGGAACGATCGCCGTACGCCGGTCGTAGATGATCATCCGCAGTGGCAGATGCGGCACCGTGCGGACGTGGCCCCCGTTCTCGTCCAGCCACTGCGCGTACGACAGGGTCGCCGGATCGTTGCGCAGGCTCTCCAGGTACACGTAGCGGAGCCGCACGCCGCGCGAGAGCGCGGCCCGGTCGAGCGGACGCGCCGACTCCAGGGCCTCCTCGGTCTGCGCACCGCGTGGCGCGAAGACGGAGATGTCGCTGGTGCAGCTGTGCGCGTACCGCTCGATCTGCGAGCCGATCGCGTCCATGCCCATGAACTGCCGGGCACCCGCGGGCTCGGAGCCGGGGTCCTCCTCCCCGTACTCGGCGAGCATCCGGGTGATCGACAACCGCGTCGCGGCCATGGCCTCCTGCCGGGCCAGGAGCTCGCGCTCCTGCCGCAGCAAAAGGGCCTCCAGGCCCAGCTCGGGGTTGATCAGCCGCATCTGGCCGGGGTCCTCGGAGGACGGCCGGACCAGGGCCAGTTGCTCCAGTTCGGCCATGGCCGCGGCGGCCCGTCCGGTGGTCCACCCGAGTGCGGCGGCCATCCCCTCGATGGTCGTCCGGGGACGCTTGAGCATCACCCGGTAAGCCGACTCGCCGTCAGAATCCAGCCCTAACTCGCGAAGCACGCACCCTCCCCCTGAACACGGCAGAGCGCGCGAAAATCTACATTTCAGCCGGCCCCCGCCCCGGGTGATTCTCTCTGACCGGATATGGGAAGGCAACGTGATTGGAGTGACTTCATTGCTAAATGAAAGTAATGAAACGGTCGCCTGCGCCGCCCGTGGCAACGAACTGCCACCGCAGGACCCTGACATCGCGTGAGGCCCCCGGGACGCCCGGTGAGCGGCAAGATCGTTCTTGCCGCAGGGAGAGCGCCGGTGAAACACCGCCGGCGAGACTCCGTCACCTTCGTTCCGCTCAGGAGACCCGCCATGCGCAAGACCGCCGTCAAGACCGTCGCCGCCCGCCGCATCGCCGCCCTCGTGGGCCTCTCCGCCGCCGGGCTGATCGGCTTCTCGGCGCTCACGGCCGGCCACGACGCGACCGCCGTTCGCGCCGGCAACACCTGGGGCAACGGCCCCGTCCCGACCGCCGTCGCCGCCGGCAACACCTGGGGCAACTGAGCCCGGCCGCGCTCAGAGGACCGCCGGACCGCCCCCGGCGAGCAGGCCCCGCGGGGCCCGGGGCACATACGGGGCGAGGGCGCGCCAGTAGCAGACCGCCGCGACGGGCAGCAGGGCCAGGCCCGCGGCCGTCAGACCGGCCCCCGCCAGCACCCAGACCGGCGACCAGCCGCCGGACCCGGCCGACCGCCGGAGCGCGAGCGTCACCGTCAGCGCCAGCAGGCCGGCGTAGAAGAGCAGCGGACCCACCGTGTACAGCGCGGGCGTCACCCCCGGATACGACTTCACGGCCCCGAAGAGGGCGTCCATCGCCGTGCGGTCCGCCGAGCGGAGGCCGACGACCAGATCGACCGCCGCCTGACCGATGCCCGCCACCAGACCGGCCCAGGCCACGGCCGCCGCCACCCCGGCGACCCGCCCCGCCCCCCGGTGCAGCTCCCGGACGACCGGCACGAACAGCGCGAGCCCCGACAGCAGCAGCACGTGCCCCACCGTCCACACCACACCCGGACCGTCCCCGTGCCCCAGCAGCCGGAGCGCGCCGTAACCCGCGAGGAACGCGGGCGCCGCGGCGAAGGAGAAGCGGGCCAGCGAGTGCCCGGGGCGGTGCGGTGAGCGAGTCGTCGGCGTCATGCGGACCATGCTTCCGGCGCCGGCCCGCCGCCCCCACGGGGAAGCCCCCGGGATCAGCCCCCACCCGACCCCTACGGGAAGCCCGCGCCCACCCCCGACACGCGCGGAGCCGCGCCCGCACGACGCGGACGCGGCTCCGTACGAGCGAGGGCCGTCAGCCCTTGAGGCCCGCCATCCACGCCTCGACGCCGGCGGACGTCCGCGGCAGCCCCGCGGACAGGTTCCGGTTGCCGTCCTCCGTGACGAGGATGTCGTCCTCGATCCGGACGCCGATGCCCCGGTACTCCTCCGGGACGGTGAGGTCGTCGGCCTGGAAGTACAGACCGGGCTCGACGGTCAGCACCATGCCGGGCTCCAGCACGCCGTCCACGTACGTCTCGGTGCGCGCGACCGCGCAGTCGTGGACGTCGAGGCCGAGCATGTGGCCCGTGCCGTGCAGGGTCCAGCGGCGCTGCAGACCGAGCTCCAGGACGCGCTCGACCGGGCCCTCGACCAGGCCCCACGCGACCAGCTTCTCCGCGAGGACGCGCTGGGCGGCATCGTGGAAGTCGCGGTACTTCGCGCCCGGCTTCACCGCCGCGATGCCCGCCTCCTGGGCCTCGTACACGGCGTCGTAGATCTTGCGCTGGAGGTCGGTGTACGTGCCGTTGACCGGCAGCGTGCGGGTGACGTCCGCGGTGTAGAGGGTGGTCGTCTCCACGCCGGCGTCCAGCAGCAGCAGGTCGCCCGAGCGGACCGGGCCGTCGTTGCGCACCCAGTGCAGGGTGGTGGCGTGCGGGCCGGAGGCGCAGATGGAGCCGTAGCCGACGTCGTTGCCCTCGACGCGGGCGCGCAGGAAGAACGTTCCTTCGATGTAGCGCTCGCTGGTCGCCTCGGCCTTGTCGAGGACCTTCACGACGTCCTCGAAGCCGCGCACGGTGGAGTCGACGGCCTTCTGCAGCTCGCCGATCTCGAAGGCGTCCTTGACCAGGCGCTGCTCGCTGACGAAGACGCGCAGCTCCTCGTCGCGCTCGGCGGTGATCTTGTCGGTCAGGGCCGCCTCGATGCCGGCGTCGTGGCCGCGCACGACGCGCACCGGGCCGGTGGCCGCGCGCAGCGCGTCCGCCAGCTCGCGGACGTCCGCGGCGGGCAGGCCCAGCAGGCGCTCGGCCTCGGTGAGGCTGTGCCGGCGGCCGACCCAGAGCTCACCCTGACCGTCCAGCCAGAACTCGCCGTTCTCACGGTTGGAGCGGGGGAGCAGGTAGATGGTGGCCTGGTGGCCCTCGGCGCCCGTCGGCTCCAGGACCAGGACGCCGTCCTGCGTCTGGTCGCCGGTGAGGTAGACGTACTCGGTGGAGGCGCGGAAGGCGTACTCGGTGTCGTTCGAGCGGGTCTTCAGATTGCCGGCGGGCACCACCAGGCGCTCGCCGGGGAAGCGTGCCGAGAGCTCGGCGCGGCGCCGGGCGGTCTCCCCGGCCTGGGGTATGGGGAGCAGATCGTGCAGCTCCGTGTCCGCCCAGCCGGACTTCATGTTCTCGGCGAGCTCGTCGGAGACGGCGGGGTAGAGGCCGTTCTTCCGCTGCTTGATCGGCTCGTCGCCTTCGGGGTTCTCGGGCGCGGGCTGCTCGGTCACTGCATTTCCTCCTCGAACGGGGCCGCTTTCCATCGTATGTGCGGGACAAAGCGGCCGAGAAGGTTGTGACCGAACAGTCAGGGGGCGGGTGCGGTGGCAAGGGGAGGCCCGCGGCCGCCGAGCGCGGCGGGCGCTGCCCCACAGCCGTCGCGGTCACTCGAAGTAGGCGGCCATGAGCACGACGTCGCCGCCCTCGTGGGGGCCCTCGCGCCCGCCACCGGGCACCATCGCCCGCAGCACGTGGTCGGCGAGGGCGTCCGGGTCGTGGCGCTGGGCCCGGGGGACGCTCGCGGCCGCGCGGTGCAGCCGGGCGAAGGCCCGGTCCATGGCGTCGCCGGTGCCGTGCAGCAGTCCGTCGTTGTAGAAGAGGAGCGTTTCGCCGGGTTCCGGCTCGATCTCCACGCTGGGCGCCTCCCAGCAGGAGAGCATGCCCAGGGGCGCCGACAGCGAGGTCTCCACGTACTCGGCCCGGCCGTCGCCGACGATCAGCGGCGAGCAGTGCCCGGCGCCGGCGAGGAGGACCTTGCGGCTCTCCGGCTCGCAGTAGGCGAAGAGCGCGGTGGCGGCGCGGGCCGGCTCGGTCAGCCGGAGCAGCAGTTCGAGGTCGGACAGGACGGCGACGGGGTCCTCGCCCTCCATGACCGCGTACGCCCGCAGGGAGGCCCGCAGCCGGCCCATCGCGGCGAGCGTGCCCGGCCCCGAGCCGGTGATGCCACCGACGGCCAGGCCCAGCGCGCCCTCCGGCAGCGGCAGCGCGTCGTACCAGTCGCCGCCCCCGTCCGGCCCGGTGCGGTGCCGTACGGCGAGCCGGACACCGGGGATCCGGGGCAGCCGGCTGGGCAGCAGCTCCTCGCGCAGGGCGGCGACGGTCTCCCGCGCGGCGGTCAGTTCGAGCAGCCGGGCGAGGTGCTCGGTGGCGTAGCCGCAGTAGAGCCCCGCCAGGTGCCGCTGGCGGTCGCTGGGCTCGGCGGGCTCGTCGTACAGCCACACCGCGGCGCCGAGCCGGCCCGCCGCCGGGGGTTCCTCCGGATCCGGCGCACCGTCCGGAGCGGCCGATTCCAGGGGGACGGCGTAGCTGGCGGCGTAGCCCAGCCGGGCCGCGACCTCGCGGTGCCGGGGGTCCAGTCCGTCCTCGTGCGGGATGTCGGGGTGGGCGGTACCGGTGCGGGTGCCGACGGGCGGCAGGTCCTCCAGGAGGCGCACGTACGCGGGCACGTCCGGTCCGTGGGGGGCGCGGACGGCCGGCGCGGATGGCGCGGACGGCCGGGGCGGGCCGGGGCGGGCGGGATCCGGACGGCCCGTATCCGGACGGCCGGTGTCCGGCCGGATCGTTTCGGCGGACGGGAGGTGCGGGATGGTCTCCAGGTGGCCGAGATCGGCCCGGCCGAGACCGAGCCCGACGGTGACCGGGCGGCGGGCGATCCCGGCGGGGTGGACGGTCACCAGGCCCCGGCCGGCGCCGACGAGCGAGGCGCCGGCGCGCAGCAGTTCGTGCAGCGCGTCGTCGAGGGTCGCGGTGCGGGTGAGCCGCTCGACCAGCTCCTGGAGCGTGGTCAGGTCGGAGACCCAGCCGGCGAGCCGGTCGAGGACGAGCGCGTTGGGCGCCGAGGCGCGGGTTCCGGGGGAGGATGAGCCGGACGGTCCGGGTGGGGCGGCGGTTCCGGTGGAGGCGGAAGTGTGCGCGGGGGTGGGGACCGGCGGATCGATTCCGGCCACTTTCGGCAGATGCGGCGCGGTCATGGCCGTCTGCTCCGGAACGGACGTGCGGACGTGCCGGCCGGGCCCGTGGGGGAGGTGGGCCGCGGCCTGCCGCCGAACCCTCGTGACCAGCCGATCGGCCAGGCTGCTCCGCGCAATAGCATCGCAAACCCCCTGTCGTGTTGCGTGCTATCAGTGCTCCACATGTACACGCCCGGGTAAGGCGATGTCCAGCATTGGACCAGTGGGATTGGTGGTGTCTGGGGGGATTCCACGGCGCGGCGGAACCGCTTCGAAGTTGGCCGGAAAACAGTGCCGTGGTCGGGGTGCTGCGGTCGACTGGCGTCGCTTGAACAGCGCGTCACATCCACCCTGGTGGGTACGTACTCGGTGAAGGGCAGCGGCAGTTGGGGCCGTCCCGCAACCCGGCGGCGGACCCGAGCGTCTTATCCGTCAACGGCCACGCCCGTCCCCGAGCGGCCCGGGGCACCCCGTGCCGTGGGCGAGGGGCGCACCGGATCAGCACGAAGCGCCATGCGCGCGCCACCCCCCGCCAGGTTTCACGCTCGGCCCGTGGCGTGATGCGCTGCGATGTACGCGCAGTCCTGTGATCCACGTGGTGTGTTCGGCCCGAGGGGCGACGGCGCGTCGAGCACCGCGTCGGCCGTGCCGGCAGCGCCATGCGGTTCCATGTACTCCACGCGCTGTGCCGCGTGAAGTGCCACGTGAAGTGCCATGCGAAACACCAGGTAGTGCGTTACGGCAGAGACGGCCCCCGGCCGTGGGCGGCGGCGCTCGCGGGCGGGGCCCATACCTTCGGCGTTTACGGAAAGGAACGAGCGCTCATGCGCGAGATCCTCGGAAGGCGACGCAAGCTCTCCCTCCGGCGAGCCGGGAGGTCCGCGGTGCTCACCGCGGCGCTGACCTGCGCCACGGAGTGGCGATGGCCCGTGGTGCCCGGCGTGGGACTGCGGCCGGGGACCGGCCGCGTGCGGGGGTGCGGCTGCTTCGACCCGGGCTGCGCGGCCCCCGGTGCCCACCCGTTCGACCCCGGACTGCTGGCCGCGACCACGGATGCCCGGATGGTCCGCTGGTGGTGGACCGTCCGTCCGGAGGCGCCCGTCGTGCTCGCCACGGGCGGGCGCGCGCCGAGTGCGGTGAGCCTGCCGGCGGTGGCGGGCGCCCGCGCGCTCGCGGCCTTCGACCGCGCCGGCGTCCGGCTCGGCCCCGTCGTGGCCACGCCCACCCGCTGGGCGTTGCTCGTGGCCCCCTACTCC
>NZ_JBFAPH010000107.1:0-18316 GCF_040675635.1 Streptomyces sp. NPDC049577 | reverse complement strand
CGCTGCCGATCATGACGAGCTGGGTGACGCGCTTCTCCGAGCGCGCCCACGGCGAGCGGTAGAAGCGCAGAGCGCACGGTCCGGACGAGGGCGGGCAGCGCCTGGGCCAGCTGGGCGACGTCCGTATCGAGGGCGGCGCGGTCGGCGAGGGCCCGCATGACGACGGGCAGGGCGCCGGAGAGGCCGGCGTGCAGGCACCGCTCCGCCAGGGACGTGACGCCGGCGAGGGTGCCGGCCTCGCCCGCCGCCGCCTCGGCCCGCGCGGTGGCGGCGCCCTCGACGGTCGTGCCCCAGGCGGCGGCCTCGGCGATCCGCACCGACAGCTCCGGCTCCCAGCACAGCCGCCAGCCCTCCCGGAACGTCCCGAGCCCGCCGCGCGACCGCGCCGGCTCCCCCCAGCCGACCCCGAGCAGCCGCAGCCGGTGCAGCAGCCTGCTGCGGGCGGCGTCGGTCTCCTTGCGCAGGTCGAACTCGACGTCGCGGGCGACCGCCTCCGGTTTCAAGCGCAGGCTCCGCAGCAGCCGGTCCAGGTCCCGCCGCAGCGGGGTGGCGGGAGCGGTCTTGGGGACCTCGCCCAGCACGTCACCGATCACCAGCCGGTCCCGGACGAGCGCGAGGGGGACGTCGGAACCGTCGCACATGACCGCGCGGACGGCGTCCAGGGTCTCGGCGAGGCCGGCGAGCGGCCGGCCACGCAGGGCGGCCAGGCTGCCGGCGAGCCGCACCGCTTCGATGACGTGCGCCGAGGAGACGGGATGGTCCTCCTCCCGCAGCAGCCGGGCGACCGTGGTCATCCAGCGCTCGACGGGCCGGTCGGGCGCGCGGAACAGATGCCCGTACCAGCCGGGCGAGGCGATCCCCGCGCCGTAGCCGCTGTGGCGGGAGAGGCGGCGATGGGTCCAGGGGACCCAGGAGATCTCGGCCTTGACCTTGGGCAGGCCCTTGAGCAGCTGCCGGTCCGCGGTGACGGTGCGCTCCCTGCCGAGGCCGAGAGCGGGGACGTGCCAGGCACCGCAGACGACGGCGACGCCGTCCCCGAACTCCCGCCGGGCGGCCCGCAGCTTCAGCCGCATGTGCGCCTCCCGGACGGGATCCCGGCCGTCGCCGGCCTCCCCGAACACGCTCCGCAGCTCGGCCATGGCCTCGGCGACGGCCCGGAACGGCTCCAGGGCGTCACCCTCGCCCTCGCCGTCCGGCCCCGCGGTTCGCCGGTGTTCGACGGTGTCCTCCCACCACGCCTCGGGGTCGTCGTACCCGGCGGCGGCCGCCAGCGCGGCGAGCGGATCCGGACGCGGGTGCGGCCCCTCGCCGGGCACGGCGCCGCTCTCGTCGGTGCCGCCCGTGCCGCTCGTACTGTCCGTGCCGTCCGTGCCGTCCGCGTGACGGGCGTTCAGGGCGAGCGTGTGGGACGCGGGCAGGTCGATAAAACGGACGGGGACATCGTGGGCGAGGGCCCAGCGGATCGCGGCCCACTCCGGGGAGAACTCGGCCAGCGGCCAGAAGGCCGCGCGGCCGGGGTCGTCCGCGGCGTGGGCGAGGAGGGCGACGGGCGGGCGCATGCCCTCGTCGGCGGCGAGGTGGACCAGGGGGTCGGCCTCCGGCGGCCCCTCGATCAGGACGGCCGCGGGACCGCACTGGTCCAGGGCGGCCCGGACCGCGCGGGCCGAGCCGGGCCCGTGGTGGCGGACGCCGAGCAGGACCGGCGCGGGCGCGCCGCTCATACCGACACCTCGCGGCACGCGCGGTAGAAGTCCTTCCAGCCGTCCCGCTCGCGGACCACGGTCTCCAGGTACTCCTGCCAGACGACGCGGTCCGCCGCCGGATCGCGCACGACCGCGCCGAGGATTCCGGCGGCGACGTCCGCGGCGCGCAGCACGCCGTCCCCGAAGTGCGCCGCCAGGGCCAGCCCGCCGGTGACGACGGAGATCGCCTCGGCCGTCGAGAGCGTGCCCGAGGGCGACTTGAGCCTGGTGCGGCCGTCGGTGGTCGCGCCCTCGCGCAGCTCGCGGAAGACCGTGACGACGCGCCGGATCTCGTCGATGCCGTCGGGCGCGGCGGGCAGGTCGAGGGAGCGGCCGATCTGGTCGACGCGCCGGGCCACGATGCCGACCTCCTCCTCCGCCGTCGCGGGCAGCGGCAGCACCACCGTGTTGAAGCGGCGGCGCAGGGCGCTGGAGAGCTCGTTGACGCCGCGGTCGCGGTCGTTGGCCGTGGCGATGAGGTTGAAGCCGCGCACGGCCTGGACCTCCTCGCCCAGTTCGGGAACGGGCAGGGTCTTCTCGGACAGGATGGTGATGAGCGCGTCCTGGACGTCCGCGGGGATGCGGGTGAGCTCCTCGACGCGGGCGGTCATGCCCTGCGCCATGGCGCGCATGACGGGGCTGGGCACGAGGGCCTCGCGGCCGGGGCCCTCGGCCAGGAGCCGGGCGTAGTTCCAGCCGTAGCGGACGGCCTCCTCGGCGGTGCCGGCCGTGCCCTGCACGAGGAGGGTGGAGTCGCCGCTCACGGCGGCGGCGAGATGCTCGGAGACCCAGGTCTTGGCCGTGCCGGGCACGCCGAGCAGCAGCAGGGCGCGGTCGGTGGCGAGCGTGGTGACGGCGACCTCGACGACGCGGCGCGGACCGACGTACTTCGGCGTGATGACGGTGCCGTCGGGCAGCGTCCCGCCGAGCAGATAGGTGGCGACGGCCCACGGCGAGAGCCGCCAGCGCTCGGGCCTGGGGCGGTCGTCGGCCGCCGCGAGGGCCTTCAGCTCGTCGGCGAAGGCGTCCTCCGCGTGCGGTCGCAGGGCTTCCGTCTGGATTCCGGGCACGGTCACAACTCCCCCTCGTCGTGCGGATCCGGGATGTGGCAACCACCTTGCACCACGCCACTGACAATCGGCCCCGGCACGGCGAACGCGCTGGTCAGAGCGATTGTCAGTGGGGGGTCGTAGCTTCGTGGGCATGAATGGGCAGGGGGAACGCCTGACGGCGGAAGACGTGCTGGCGCTGGCGCCTGACGCCGCGTCACGCAGGGCGGGCGCCGGGCTCGCGGTGCCCGGGTCGTGGTCGGGCACGGGGGCCCGGGGCGGCGCGGTGTGGGGCGAGTGCGAGGGCAGCGGGAGCACGCCGTACCGGACGGTCGCCGATCTGACGGGCGAGGGCGGGCCGGGCTTCCAGTGCACGTGCCCGAGCCGCAAGTCCCCGTGCAAGCACGCGCTGGGGCTGCTGTTGCTGTGGGCCTCGGGAGAGGAGGCGGTGCCCGGAGTGCCCGAGGGGGCGGGGGCGCCGCCGGGCTGGGCCGGCTCCTGGCTGGAGCGGCGCCGGACGCGGTCCGGGGCCGTGCCGGGGCCGTCGGGGTCGACGCAGCGGAAGGCCGCCGACGGGGAGGCGGCGCGGAAGCGTGCGGAGCGCCGGGCCCGGCGGATCGCCTCCGGGGCCGCCGAGTTGGAGCAGCGGCTGGTCGATCTGCTAAGAGGGGGCCTGGCGGCCGCCTCGGGGGACGGCGCATACGGGCAGTGGGAGGAGACCGCGGCCCGCATGGTCGACGCCCAGGCGCCCGGGCTGGCCGCGCGCGTGCGGGAGCTGGCGTCCGCCGCCGGACCGGGGGCCGGGGCGGAGCGGGCGTCGCGGCTGCTGGAGGAGTGCGCGCTGCTCCACACCCTCAACCAGGGCTATATGCGCCTGGACCGGCTCCCGGAGCCGCTGGCCGCCACGGTCCGCACCCGCGTCGGTCTCACCACGGACGCCGCGTCCCTGCTGGCCACTGGTCCGCTCGTGCGGGACCACTGGCTCGTCCTCGCCCAGCGGGACGCCGACGACGGCCGTCTGATCACCCGCCGGATCTGGCTGTACGGCCGGGGCACGCGACGCATGGCGCTCCTCCTCTCCTACGGAGCGGCCGGCCGGGCGCCCGAACTCTCCCTGCCCGTCGGCCTCTCCCTCGACGCCGACCTGGCCTTCCACCCCTCCGCCCGCCCCCTGCGCGCCAGCCTCGGCACCCGCCACGCGACCCCCGTGCCCTGCACGGCCGCACCGCCCGGCGGCGACGCGGCGGCGGCCCTGCGCGCCTACGGCGAGGCCCTGCGCGACGACCCGTGGCTCGATTCCTGGCCGGTCGTCCTCTCCCCCGTGATTCCGCTGCCGGACGCACGCCTCGGCTGGCAACTGGCCGACGCCCGGGGCGAGGCGGCGCTCCCCGTCGATCCGCGCTGCGTGGACCGCACGGGCCTGTGGCAGCTCGCGGCGATATCCGGCGGCTCACCGGTGACGGTCTTCGCCGAATGCGGCCACCGTGGCGTGGTCCCGCTGGCGGCGTGGGGGCCGGAGCCGGTGGCGCTCTGACGCACCGGGCCTGCCGGTGCCCGATCCGCCCACCGGGCGTCGGCACGCGGGACGACGCGGAAGCCACCACACACGCGAAAGGCAAGCGCATGACCTCCAGCACCTGGGACGAGCTCGTCAGCTCCGCCCTGCTCGGCACCGAGCGGCGCACGCCGCCCGCGCCGCCGCGCCCCGGGCAGGACGCCGCGGCGGCGCTGCTGGACGCGGCGGCCGTACAGACCGTGCAGCGGCGCGCCGCCCTGCTGCCGGGCACCGCCGGGGCACGGCCGGCCCCCGCCCCGCGGGACCCGCGTCCACCGCTGCCGCCCGCCGCGCGGCAGCGCCTCGCCCTGCTGCTCGCGGACCGGGCGGCCGGCGGCGGACGGCACGGCGCCTCCCCCGATCTCACCGAGCTGCTGCCGCAGTGGTTCGAGGCCGCCAACGGCCACGGATACCGCGCCCCGGAGATACTGCTGCCCGCCCTGCTGGAGACGGCCCGGGCCCGCAGCGACCTCCGGACGCACGCCCTGGCCCTCGCCGGGCCCCGGGGCCAGTGGCTGGCCCGGCTCAACCCGCAGTGGAGGTACGCGCTGCGCTGCGGCGGGACGGGCGCGGGCGCCGTGGCGGCAGGTTCAAGCCCGGTGGCCGTGGAGCGCGTCTGGGAGGAGGGGCTCTTCGCGGAACGCGCCGCCGTACTGACGTCCGTCCGGCGCCAGGACCCGGCGGCCGCCCAGGCGTTGCTGTCCGGGACGTGGGACCGGGAGCGGGCCGAGGACCGGCTGATGTTCCTGGACTGTCTGCGCGAGGGCCTCTCCCCCGCCGACGAGCCCTTTCTGGAACGGGCCCTGGACGATCGCAGCCGCAACGTCCGCGCCCTGGCCGCCGAGCTGCTGTCGGCCCTGCCCGGATCGGCCCTCGCGGCACGGATGGCCGAGCGGGCGCGCGGCTGCGTGGCCCTGGACCGCACAGGCGGCGCGGGCCCGCGCGTGGTGGTGGAGGCGCCGCCCGAGTGCGATGCCGGCATGCGGCGCGACGGTGTCGTCCCCAGGCCGCCGTCCGGCCGGGGGGAACGGTCCTGGTGGCTGACCCAGTTGGTGGAGGCGGCACCGCTGGGGATCTGGTGCGAGCGGCTCGGGGTGGCGAGCGCGGCAGCGGCGGTGGCCCTGCCGGTGGCCGACGGCTGGCAGCCGGACCTGCACGCAGCCTGGTGCCGGGCGGCCGTGCGGCAGCGGGACGCCGAGTGGTCGCGGGCGCTGCTCGGCCCGGCCACCGAGCCGCCGACGCCCGAAGGCTCCTCCTGGAAGGACCCGGCCAGACTGCTGTCGGCGCTGGATCCGCAGGAGCGGGCCGCGTGGGTCGCGGAGTTCGTCGCGGCCCACGGCCTGTCGGACGCCTTCCGGCTGCTCGGCGTGTGCGCCGTGCCCTGGGCGCGGCCGCTGGGCCGGGCCGTGGTGGACGCCCTCGACATCGCCCGGGACGCCGGCAGCTACCCGTGGAGCTTCAGCGGCGTCATGGGCCTGGCCGAACGCTGCCTGGACCCCGCCGAGGCGGACCGGCTGACGCCCCTCACCACCCTCGCGGGCGACCCGGAGGATCCGTACGCCGCGCCGGGCGCCCCCGGGTACTGGTCGGAGGCGTTCCAGCGCCTCGTCGCCACGCTGAGGCTGCGCGCCACGATGCGGGACGAGCTCATACCGGGCTGACGGGCGGGCCGGCGGGCGAACCTGCGGGCCGGCCCGGCGGCCCGGCCGATGGGACCCGCCCGGCTGGGGCCCGCCTGCGGATCAGGCCTCGGCCGGCGCCGGCCGCACGTTGGCGTTGACCCACTCGACGATGGCCGCCGTCGTCGCGCCCGGCGTGAAGATCTCCGCGACGCCCAGTTCCTTGAGCGGCGGGATGTCCGCCTCCGGGATGATGCCGCCGCCGAAGACCTTGATGTCCTCCGCGTCGCGCTCGCGCAGCAGCTCTATCACCTTGGCGAAGAGCGTGTTGTGGGCGCCCGAGAGGATGGAGAGGCCGATGGCGTCGGCGTCCTCCTGGATCGCGGTGTCGACGATCTGCTCGGGCGTCTGATGGAGTCCGGTGTAGATGACCTCCATGCCGGCGTCGCGCAGCGCCCGCGCGATGACCTTGGCACCGCGGTCATGGCCGTCGAGGCCAGGCTTGGCCACCACCACGCGGATCGGACCGGTCACTCCCATCACTGCCTCCAGATACGTACGCGTGTACGCGAGGTTCTCCGCGCCCGGAAGCGGACGGGAGATGTGAACGAACGTTATCGCCAGGTCTCCAGCATCCCGCAAGCCGCCGTTTCGCGGTGGAGAGCGAGGGGGAAATCACACGTGGGACATCACGTTCGCTACGCACCGCTTCCGCATCCCGCGTCTCACGGGCCGCAGCCGCGCCCGGATCGCCGGGCCGCCGGACTGCGCGGCGGTAGCCAGGGGAGCCGCGACGAGCCCGCCGTACCGCCGCGCCGTCAGCCGCGCGGCACAGCGGTGCGGCAGGCAGCGCACAGCTGCTGCCCGCTAGTGACACATGGGGGAAGAGCCGTCTTCCCGTGTGCTGTTCGGGAGGTCGGCCATGGGGGTCTCGTCCATCTGCCGCACCCTTGCGCGCTCCCGCGCGCTCGGCCGTCCGTCGGCCGCGCTGGCGCGCTCCACGGTGCTCGAGCTGGTCATCCTCGCCGTGCATGTCCTCCTCTACCCCACCGGCCTCACCCAGGAGCGCCGGCCGCCGCCCCTGCGGCTGACCGCGCGGGCGGACCTGCCGGTCCACCCCGGCGACACCGAGGGCACGCCCGGCGGCGGGATCGAGCCCGGCGGCACGCCGGCGCCGGGCCACGACGAACGCCCGCCCGTCCTGCTGCTGCACGGCTTCATCGACAACCGCTCGGTCTTCGTCCTCCTGCGCCGCTCGCTGTGCCGGCACGGCTGGCAGCACGTGGAGACCCTCAACTACTCGCCGTTCACCCGCGACCTGCGCACCGCCGCCACCCTGCTCGGCCGGCACATAGAGGAGATCTGCGCACGGACCGGGCAGTCGCGCATCGACATCGTCGGCCACAGCCTCGGCGGTCTGGTCGCCCGCTACTACGTCCAGCGGCTCGGCGGCGACACGCGCGTCCGCACGCTCGTCACCCTCGGCACGCCGCACGGCGGCACCCTCGTGGCCCCCCTGCTCACCGCGCATCCCCTGGTGCGGCAGATGCGCCCGGATTCCGATGTCATAGCCGAGCTCGCGGCACCCGCCCCGCATTGCTCGACGCATTTCATCAGTTTCTGGAGCGACCTGGATCAGATCATGGTTCCGGTCGAGACCGCCCGAATCGACCACGCCGATCTCCACGCCCGCAGCGTGCGGGTCAGCGGTGTCGGGCACCTCGCCCTGCCGGTGCACGCGGCGGTGGCCGCCGGCATCCGGCAGGCCCTGACCATGGAAGAGACCCCGGCAGGGGCCTCGGGGGCGGTCTCGGTCGCCTGACAAGTCGAACGCATATCGAACGTCAAGTCGAATCTACGGGGTTCAGTCCACCGAAAGGCGGCTAAATGCCCAAGCCTTGACCACTCGAAACGTGACGAAGATTGTCGCCGTCGCATACCGCCGGGTACAGTCGCCGCTAATTCTCCTGTTCTCCTGCTGCCAAGGCGGAAATGGAAGTGGTGGTGAACGACCGTCACCCGTCGGCGGGCCCCGGCCCGACCGTTCCCGCTCCCGATGGCTCTTCCTACGGGCACTACTCGTCGTACGAGCAGCAGGGCTACGCCGCCGGATACGACGGCCACGGCACCGGGCAGTACGAGACCCACCCTTCGGGCCAGTGGGACACCACCAGTTCGTGGGGCTCCAGCGGCCACACCCAGGTCTGGGACTTCAGCGGCGTCGACACATACGGCGCGGGATACGACACCGGGCATTACGGCACGGGCCTGCACAACACCGGCCAGCACTCCACCGGCCAGCACGGCACGTCCGGGCAGTGGGACACCTCCGGGTGGGGACACGCCCAGGGCGAGAGCTGGGGCGGCGGCACCGGCAGCTGGGGAACGAGCGGCTCGTACGACACCTCCGGCTGGGCGCACTCCCAGGACGGCAGCTGGGGAGACGGCCTGAACACGGGCGCGTACATCCCCGCGCAGCCCCAGGCCGGCGACACCCACGACGGCGGTCTGCACCAGGCGGCGACCCAGACGTGGGACACCTCCGCTTACGCGCAGGAGTGGGACGCGGCCGCGCATTCCGGTGAATGGAACACGGCCGGTGCCGGTCAGACCCAGATCTGGGACACGGGTTCGTACGCTGCGAACATGACCGAACCCGAGGCGCAGGCCGGGCCTGAGGTCAGCCCGACCCCGACGCTCATGACCGACCTCTCCGGCGTCGACCTCCCGGACGGCGCGGCCGTCGCCGCCGCCGAGACGTGCACCATGTCGGTGCTCGCCCCGGAGGAGGACGACGAGCACGACGTCACCCCCGCGTCCGCCACCGCTTCCGCCACGCCGTCGACCCGCGCCGGCCGCCGCAGAACGGCCCCGGCCGCGCGAGCCGGCTACCGTCCGCGCCGCAAGGCCCTGCTCACCGTGGCCGTTCCGTCGGTCGCCGTCATGGGCGTGGCCGGAATCGCGGCGGCTTCCGTCATCACCACCGGCGACAAGGGCGGCGAGCACACCACGACGGCGTCGGCACCGGACCAGGCCGTCAAGCTCTCGGCGGCCAACAGCAAGCTGGACACCCAGCTCGCGGGCCTGAGCAAGGGCGCCGACGACTTCGCCACCCGCGCGAGCCGCACCCAGGAGCGCATCGACCTCAAGGCGCGCCAGGACGAGGATCGCAAGCGCAAGGCGGAGGAGGCGGCCCGCAAGGAGGCCGAGCGGCCGAAGTTCTCGCTCCCCGTCACCCAGCACGGGCTGAGCGCGTACTACGGACAGGCCGGCGTCAACTGGATGTCGGTGCACACCGGCATCGACTTCCCGGTCGCCTACGGCACGCCGGTCATGGCGGCCACCGACGGCACGGTCCGCACCCAGTACAACGTGGCCTACGGCAACATGGCCATAGTGACGGCGCCCGACG
The DNA here is from genome assembly GCF_040675635.1 of Streptomyces sp. NPDC049577. Lineage (NCBI taxonomy): Bacteria > Bacillati > Actinomycetota > Actinomycetes > Kitasatosporales > Streptomycetaceae > Streptomyces > Streptomyces sp. NPDC049577. Next base: position 8,939 of record NZ_JBFAPH010000107.1, on the reverse strand, counting down.
GCACCGAGACCTGGTACTGCCACCTGAGCAGCACGAAGGTGCGCTCCGGCAAGGTCAAGGCCGGGGACGTCATCGCGTACTCCGGGAACTCCGGCAACTCCACCGGCCCGCACCTCCACTTCGAGGTCCGTCCCGGTGGCTCGGCCGTGGACCCCCTCCCCTGGCTCCGCGCCCACGGCCTGGACCCGACGTAACCCCACGCCCAAGGGGGCGCCCCGAAACGGGCGCGGGGAACTGCGCGCTCAACCAGGAACGGTCCGCACCCGGCCACCGGGTGACGCGCCCCCGAAAGGGGCGCGGGGAACTGCGCGACCGGCCGGCCCCGGCCCGCACCCGGCAAGCGCAGCCCCCGCCAACGGCCCCAGCGGCCCCAGCGGCAAGCGTTAAAGCTTCTCCACCGGCGCATAGCGCAGCAGCAAGCGCTTCGGCTTCTCGTCCCCGAAGTCGATCGTCGCCTCCGCGTTGTCCCCGCTGCCCTTGACGGCGACGACCGTGCCGAGCCCGAACGAGTCGTGCGTGACCCGGTCGCCGATGACCAGGGACACCACCGGCCGGTCCTTGGCCCGGCGCGTCGCGAAACCGCTCGGCCCGGCCTTGCGGCCGCCCAGTCCCATGCCGCCCGTGCCGCCGCCCCCGCCCGAGCCGCCGCGCGCGGAACCGACCGCGCCCATCGTCGCCGACGGCGTCGCGGGCCCGGTGCGCCGCCAGGTCACGTACTGGTCGGGGATCTCCTCCAGGAAGCGCGACGGCGGGTTGTAGGCAGGCTGGCCCCAGGCGCTGCGCATGCTCGACCGGGTCAGGTAGAGCCGCTCGCGGGCCCGGGTGATGCCCACGTAGGCGAGCCGCCGCTCCTCCTCCAGCTCCTTGGTGTCGCCGAGGGCGCGCAGGTGCGGGAAGACGCCGTCCTCCATGCCGGTCAGGAAGACGACCGGGAACTCCAGGCCCTTGGCGGTGTGCAGGGTCATCAGCGTGATGACGCCCGTGCCCTCGGTGTCCTCGTCCGGGATCTGGTCGGAGTCGGCGACCAGCGCGACCTTCTCCAGGAACTCCGCCAGCGTGCCCGGTTCCTCCTCGGTGCGCTCCTGCTCGAACTCGAGCGCGACGGCGGCGAGCTCCTGGAGGTTCTCGATCCGGGTCTCGTCCTGCGGGTCGGTGGACGCCTGGAGCTCGGCCAGATAGCCGGTGCGCTCCAGGACCGCCTCCACGACGGTGGCCGGACCGGCCCCCGACTCGGCGATCGTGCGCAGCTCCTCCATCAGGACGTTGAACCGCTTGACGGCGTTGGCCGAGCGGGCGGCCATGCCGTACGCCTCGTCGACGCGCCGCAGCGCCTGCGCGAAGCTGACCTTCTCGCGCAGGGCCAGCGCGTCGATCATGGCTTCGGCCCGCTCGCCGATGCCGCGCTTGGGCACGTTGAGGATGCGCCGCAGCGGGACGGTGTCCTCCGGGTTGGCCAGGACGCGCAGGTAGGCCAGGACGTCACGGACCTCCTTGCGCTCGTAGAAGCGCACGCCGCCGACGACCTTGTAGGGCAGGCCGACGCGGATGAAGATCTCTTCGAAGACACGCGACTGGGCGTTGGTCCGGTAGAAGACGGCGACGTCGCCGGCCTTGGCGTCGCCGGCGTCGGTCAGCCGGTCGATCTCGTCGGCGACGAACTGCGCCTCGTCGTGCTCGGTGTCGGCGACGTAGCCGGTGATGGCGGCGCCGGCGCCGGCCTGGGTCCACAGGTTCTTGGGCCGGCGGTTCTGGTTGCGCTCGATGACGGCGTTGGCCGCGTTGAGGATGGTCTGCGTGGAGCGGTAGTTCTGCTCCAGCAGGATCGTGGTGGCGTCCGGGTAGTCCTCCTCGAACTGGAGGATGTTGCGGATGGTGGCGCCGCGGAAGGCGTAGATCGACTGGTCGGCGTCACCGACGACGCACAGCTCCGCGGGGCCCTCCTCGCCGGCCGTGCCGGGCGTGCCCACCAGCTCGCGCACCAGCGTGTACTGGGCGTGGTTGGTGTCCTGGTACTCGTCGACCAGGACGTGCCGGAAGCGGCGCCGGTAGTGCTCGGCCACGTCCGGGAAGGCCTGGAGCAGGTGGACCGTGGTCATGATGATGTCGTCGAAGTCCAGGGCGTTGGCCTCGCGCAGCCGCGCCTGGTACATCGCGTACGCCTCGGCGAGCGTCTTCTCGAAGCCGTCCGCGGCCTGCGCGGCGAAGGCCTCCTCGTCGATGAGCTCGTTCTTGAGGTTGGAGATCTTCGCGCTGAAGGACTTCGGCGGGAACTTCTTCGGGTCGAGGTCCAGGTCCCGGCAGACGAGCGCCATGAGCCGCTTGGAATCGGCGGCGTCGTAGATCGAGAAGGAGGACGTGAAGCCGAGCTTCTTGCTCTCCCGGCGCAGGATGCGCACGCAGGCGCTGTGGAAGGTCATCACCCACATCGCGTGGGCGCGCGGGCCGACGAGCTGCTCGACGCGCTCCTTCATCTCGCCCGCGGCCTTGTTGGTGAAGGTGATCGCGAGGATCTGGCCGGGGTGGACGTGGCGCGCGCCCAGGAGGTGGGCGATGCGGTGGGTCAGCACCCGGGTCTTGCCGGAGCCGGCACCCGCGACGATGAGCAGGGGCGAGCCGGTGTGCACGACGGCCGCGCGCTGCTGGTCGTTCATGCCGTCCAGCAGCGCGGCGGGGTCCACGACGGGCCGGTGGGCGCCGTCGCGGTAGTACGCCTCGCGGGGCACCGGCGCGTCGAAGGCGCCGCCGAAGAGGTCGTGCGGAACGGGCTCCGGGGCCGCGTCCTCCGGAGGCGGCGGGTGCTCCTCGTCCGCGGGGCCGAGGTCCGCCAGGAAGCTGTCGTCAAAGAGGCTGCTCATCGCCTCCCGAGTCTAGGCGGCCCCACCGACAGCCGGTTCCGCTTCGGCCGGCCTGTGACGTACGTCCCCGTCGACGGCCCGGATCGTGCTCGGGTCCGGTGTGCTCAGGTCCACAGGACGGCGATGAAGATGTTCGTCGCGGTCAGGGCGCCGACCGTGCCGAAGGCGGCCGCCTCGACCTTCTCGTCGTCGCGCTTCACGTAGACCAGGGCGAGGATCACGACCAGCAGCGCGAGCTTCACGCCGATCTTGATGTTGTTCACCGTGTAGTCCTGCGCCTGGTTGAGGCCGACCAGCGCGGCACCGGTGACGAGCATGGTCAGCGCGCCGTGCAGCATGCCGGGGACCATGCGCGCCTCACCCCGGCCCATGGCCTTCATCTGGGTGAGGAAGCCGCCGAGCAGCGCGGCGATGCCGATGATGTGCAGGCCGACGACGGCGTGAATCAGTACGTCCATGAGGACCGACCCTAGCCGGGGCCTTAGCACCGTCCGGCGGGGAGGTCCGGGTGGATCATCACTTTGATCATGTATCGGCCGATCCCTCGACCGAGCGCCCCGGATGCCCGGCCACCAACGATCGCCAAACAGCAGATTGCGGGCATTACCGGTCATGCCCGTTTCCGCGGCACATCGAGGTTTAGCGTCCTCCTCCAGACGGCGGCGGCCCGCTCCATCCCCCTCGCGCGGGCCGTCGCCGGGCAGCATCCGCGACCGGAAGGAAGTGACGGCCACCGTGGCGTCGCACCGCAAGCCCAAGCAGAACCCGCTCACCGGGAGCACGGTCCGGACCGCGGCCACCCTCGCCCTGGCGGGGGCCGCGACCGCGACCGTCCTGGAGGGCACCGGTCACGCCGCGCCCCAGCTCACCCCGGCCCAGGTGAAGGTCCAGGTCGCCCGGTACTACCAGCAGGCCGAGGTGGCCACCGAGCAGTACAACGGGGCGAAGGAGAGGGCCGACCGGGCCCGGGCCGCGCTGAGCGGGCTGCAGGACGAGGCGGCCCGCAAGACCGAGCAGCTCAACGCGGCCCGCGACGCCCTGGGGGCCTTCGCCCAGGCCCAGTACCGCGAGGGCGGCATGCCCGAGGGGGTGCGGCTGGTGCTCTCCTCCTCGCCGGACCGCTATCTGGAGCGGGCGTCCCTGGCCGACCGTGCGGGCAGCCGGCAGGCCGCCGCACTCTCCCGGGTGCGGCAGGAGCTGCGGGGCGTCCAGCAGATCCGTACGACCGCGGGCGCCCGGCTGGACGAACTGCGCGCACAGGAGGCGTCGCTCGCCCGGCACAAGCGGGACATCGAGACGAAGCTGGGCGAGGCCCGGCGGCTGCTGGACGCGCTGCCGAGCGAGGAGCGCGCCGCGGCCGCGGACGACTCGGCGGACGGGACCGACGGTTCGGCGCTCGGCCGGACCGCCCCCGCCGCCGCCCGGGCCGTCGAGGCGGTGGCGGGCGGCGCCGCGCGGACGCCGTCCTCGTCACGGGCCGCGGCAGCCGTCGCCTTCGCGTACTCCGCACTCGGCAAGCCGTACGTCTGGGGCGCGACCGGACCGTCCGCCTTCGACTGCTCGGGGCTCACGCAGGCGGCCTGGCAGGCGGCCGGCGTCTCGCTGCCGCGCACCACGTACACGCAGATCAACGCCGGCCACCGGGTGTCCCGGGACCGGCTGGCCCCGGGCGACCTGGTGTTCTTCTACTCGGGCATCAGCCACGTCGGCCTGTACATCGGCGACGGACGCATGATCCACGCACCGCACCCGGGGGCGCCGGTGCGGATCGCGTCCATCGACGAGATGCCGTTCGCCGGGGCGTCCCGCCCGGCGTGACCGCCCCGGGCGTGACAGCCCGGCAGGGCTAATGCCGCAACTGCTTGGTCAGCCAGCGGAAGACGTCGGGCACCTGATGGCGCCACACGGCCGTGCCATGGCCGCCCGCGCCGGCCGGGATCATGGTCACCTGGACGGTCGTCGGGGGCTTGGCCGCCTGCTTGATCGCCATGCCGCCCTCGTAGCCGTCGCCCTGGGCGCCGGAGATGAAAAGGGAGAGGTGCGGCGGGGCCGGGGCGCGCTCGAGCATCTTGAGCGGGTTGTTCGCGTCCCGCAGCCCGGGCGTTCCGGCCGTGAGCGAAGCCGGCTCCTGGGCGGGGTCGTTGTAGCCGGACAGGCTCACGCCGGCCCGGTAGCGGTCCGGGTGGGCGATGGCGAGCCGGGCCGCGCAGTGGGCGCCGGCGGAGTAGCCGGCGACGGCCCAGCTGTCGGGCTTGTCCTCGACGCGGAAGTTGTCGAGAACCATCTTGCGGACGTCGACGCTCAGCCAGGTATCCGCGTTGACCTTCCCGGGCACGTTGGCGCAGCCGGTGTCGACGTCGCCGAGCAGGGTGGTGCGGGGCGCCACGATGATGAACGGGGCGACCTCGCCCTTCGTCATCAGCGGCTTGAGCTGGGTGTTGACATTGAGGCTGCCGAACCACGCCTTCGCGGAGCCGGGGAAGCCGGGCAGCACCTCGACGACCGGGAACGTGCGGTCCCGGTACGCCGGGTCGTCGTACTGGGGCGGCAGCCAGACGTAGACCTCGCCCTCCACACCGGATATTCGGCCCTTGAGCTCGGTCTGCCGTACTCCGGGTCCCATCCGGGAGTCGGTGGCCGGCGTGAACTTCTGGACCACCTTCGGCTCGTCCTTGACGGACTTGCCGCCCGTGCCGTCCGGGCCGAGGTCGGCCGCCGCCCGGACGTGGTCGCCGGTGCCGAGCAGATCGGCCCAGTTGTCGAAGAGCCCGTTGGTGTTGTTGACGATCACGAAGACCAGGACTATCGCGGTGACCTGAGCGAACAGCAGCATGAGGAACCGCGTCACCAGCCGCAGCGGCCGGGGCCCGCCGACTCTGCCCCACAGCGTCAGCGGCAGGGCGAGGGCCACCACGACCAGGACGATCGCGGTCAGGAAGAAGGGCGTTCCCGTCAGACTCACGCCCGTCTAGAGGGGCTGGCGCACGACGCGGTTCCATGGTTACATAGCGTAATCAGGCAACTTCGCAGCGCGTTCACAGGGGGAGCTCGTGCCGCACCATGCCCACCGGACCGTCCCGTTCCGCCCGCCGTCAGACCAGCCGGCGCGCGGTGGCCCACCTCGTCAGCTCGTGCCGGTTGGACAGCTGGAGCTTGCGCAGCACCGCCGAGACGTGGGATTCCACGGTCTTCACCGAGATGAAGAGCTGCTTGGCGATCTCCTTGTACGCGTATCCGCGCGCGATCAGCCGCAGCACCTCGCGCTCGCGCTGGGTGAGGCGGTCCATGTCCTCGTCGACCGGCGGCGCGTCCGTCGACGCGAACGCGTCGAGCACGAAGCCGGCCAGCCGGGGGGAGAAGACGGCGTCCCCGTCCTTCACCCGGAAGATCGCGTCGATCAGATCCACGCCCGTGATCGTCTTGGTGACGTAGCCCCGGGCGCCGCCCCGGATCACCCCGATGACGTCCTCGGCCGCGTCGGACACCGACAGTGCCAGGAAGCGGACCGGCGCCTCGGCGTCGGCCATCAGCGCCGCGCTGCGGCGCAGCACCTCCACGCCACCGCCGCCCGGGAGATGGACGTCCAGCAGGACGACCTCGGGCCGGGTCGCGGTGATCACGGTGACCGCCTGGTCGACGTCGGCGGCCTCGCCGACGACCTCCACGCCGGTCCGGTCCGTGGCCCCGATCTCGGCCTGCACGCCCGTGCGGAACATCCGGTGGTCGTCCACCAGCACGACCCGCGCGTGGCGCTCCGCCGCGCCCCCGGCCGTACCCTCGGCCGAACCGTTCGTCGTCATCACGCCTTCTCCGCCCTCTCCATCTCCAGCTCCACTTCGGTCCCCCCGTCGGGCGCGGAGCGCAGTCGCGCCGTGCCGCCGTTGCGCTGCATCCTGCCGATGATCGACTCCCGGACGCCCATCCGGTCCTCGGGCACCGCGTCCACGTCGAAGCCGGGCCCCCGGTCCCGTACGGAGACGAAGACCGTACGCCCCTCGACCTCGGCGTACACCTGGACGGCGCCGCCCTGGCCACCGTACTTGGCCGCGTTGACCATGGCCTCGCGGGCGGCCTGCATCTGCGCGCCCAGCCGTTCGTCCAGCGGGCAGTCGCCGACCACGACGACCTCGATGGGCACGCCGTGGTAGTCCTCGACCTCCGCGGCGGTCGCCTTCACGGCCTCGGCCAGGGTCTGCGGCTCCTCGGCCTCGTCCTTGCCGCGGCCCTCCGGGTTGTACAGCCACGCGCGCAGTTCGCGCTCCTGGGCGCGGGCGAGCCGCGCGACCTCCCGGGCGTCCTCGGCGTTGCGCTGGATGAGGGTGAGCGTGTGCAGCACGGAGTCGTGGACGTGGGCGGCGACCTCGGCCCGCTCCTGCGCGCGGATGCGCATGGTCCGCTCGGCGGAGAGGTCCTGGGTCATCCGCACGACGGAGGGGCCCGCGAGCAGGGCGATGCCGACCAGTACCGCCAGCGACGCCTGCAGCACGGTGCCCAGGTGCTCGGCCGAGCCCTGGAGCACGACGATGCCCGTCACCCCGACGCCGACGAGCAGCACACCGGCCGCGCCGCGCGCCAGCGGCAGCACGCGCTTGCTGCGGCCGACCTCCATCCAGTGGGCGCGCCGCGCGTTGTCCGCCTGGCGCCAGACCATGGCGACGCCGGCGCCGATCAGGACCAGGGGCCAGATGTAGGCGTTGGCCCGGCCGAGATGCAGCCGGTCGATGAAGATCGCCGCGCCGACGATGAGGGCGAGCAGGGCGAAGACCTGGCCCCGGTCGGGCTTGCGGGAGAGGATCCTGCGGCGGCCGTCCGCGCCGACCTCGGTGACGGCGGCGCGGGGCGCCTCGACCCCGCCGACCCCGAGCGGCACGACGAACCAGAAGACGGCGTACAGCAGCGGGCCCATGCCCTGGGCCATGGCGAGGGCGAGGAAGACCAGGCGCACCCAGGAGACGGGCACCCCCAGGTGTCCGGCGAGTCCGCGCGCCACGCCGCCCAGCATCCGTCCCTCGGCGCTGCGGTAGAGCTTGCGCTGGGGCGGGCCGGCGGGATCGGCGGGCGGGTAGCCGCCCGCGGTCCGGGGGGTGGCGGTGGTCATGCCACAGATCGTCACATGATCAGGCGCGGCACGGCATCAGGGGCGTCCCTGAGGCGACCCGGGGATCGAGTCCGGGCCCGGGGCCGGGGCCGGGGTGCGGGATCAGCGGTCCTTCTCCGCCGCGGGGACGAAGCCGTCGCGGAGCACGTCGAAGATGTGCTTCTGGCGGTCCCAGTCGGCGTCCGGCGCGGAGAAGTAGAGGGCGTACTCCTTGCCGCCCTCGCGTCCGAAGCCGAGGTCGACGGCCCGGAAGGCGCGGGCGCGGCCCGAGAAGGTGTACTCCCACACCGCCGCCGACTGGCCGCGGAAGCTCGTCGGCTGCATCCGTTCCCGCTTGTACGCCTTGTCCCGTTCCTTGACCTGTTCCTCGACGTCCTTGAAGTGCTGGACGGGGTCGGGGCTCGCGAAGTCCAGCGCGTTGACGCGGATGCCGAGCAGGCCCGTGCGGTCCGTGTAGATCGCCTCGGTGGTCGAGGTGCTCGTCTTCCGGGTCCACCCGTCGGGGACGGGGAAGGAGATGCCCAGCTTCTCCTCCTTGACCACGTGATAACCGCGCGGCGGGGGCGGCGGGCTCCAGGTGGACGCCGTCGGCGGTGTGCCGATGCGGCCGGGGGTCGGCGTCGCGGGCGCGGCCGGGGCCTCCTCGCCCTGGTCGCCGTCCATCAGCAGGACATACGCGCCGAGTGCCAGCCCGGCGACGAGCACGGCCGTCACCACGCCCCACACCAGGGGCTTCCGGGCGCGCGGCGCGCCCCGGCGGGACGTTTCGGCGGGCGGGGCGGACGCGGTGGGCGTGTCCGGGTGGCCGGCCGGGAGGTCGCCGTGGGCAGGCCGGTCGTCGCGCGGCGCGACGACCGTGGCGGGCTCGCCTCGCAGCGCGGCGGTGGGCGCCGACAGCGTGCCGTCCGGATCCGGGCCGCCGCCGGCCGCGGGCGTCCTCCCAGGACGTGTCCGGTACGGCCCGCAGCCGATCGCCGAATCCTTCC
>NZ_JBFAPH010000106.1:0-18418 GCF_040675635.1 Streptomyces sp. NPDC049577 | reverse complement strand
CGCGCACGATCATCGCCATGGCCTCGTCCTCGGACAGACCGCGGCTCATCAGGTAGAAGAGCTGGTGGTCGCCGTTCCTCGCGTGCTTCGCGGCCGGGTCGATGGGTTCCGAGCTGCCCGACGCCGACTTCTACCGCCAGGCCCGCCTCCACGGCGGCCTCGCCTACACGCCGGAGTCCCTCCGCCGGATCTTCTCCGGCCTCACCGAGGTCGAGCTGCGCCGCATGCACGACGAGGACCCCCAGTCCCCGTGGTTCGGGGAGGACTTCCTCTGGACGGCCCTCTTCCGCCGCAGGTGACGGCGGCGGTCAGTCGGCCGAGGCCATGAAGGCCAGCATCCGGCGGTTGACCTCGTCCGCGTGGTCGATCTGGGGGCCGTGGCCCGTGTTCGAGACGATCTCGGCCCGGGCCCCCGGCACCAGGCGCGGTACGCGCTCCACCTGCCGGCGCGGGTGGACCAGGAGGCTCCGCTTGCCGAGCACCAGGTAGAGCGGGGTGCGGATGCTGGCCAGTTCCTCCTCCGACAGAGGCAGCGGGGCCGGGCGGCGGATGCGGTAGGCCCGGACGCCCAGCCTGACCATCGTGCGCAGCTCCGGCATGACGAGGACCGGCTGCTCCAGCCAGGCTGCCAGCCGTGGGCGCAGCGCCTTGGGCGCGAACGTCGCGAACAGGCTGACGAAGATCCAGACGAAGAACCGCAGCCCCACCTTCTCCAGGCCGCCCGGGTCGAGCAGGGTGACCGACGCCAGCCGGCCCGGCCGCCGGTGCGCCTGGTTCAGCGCGAGCCATCCGCCGTAGGACGAACCGACCAGGTGCACACGGTCCAGACCGAGTCCGGCGAGCGTCTCGTCCAGCCACTGCGCGGCCCGTTCGGGCTGATGGATGGCCTCCCGCTGCACGCTGCGGCCCGGGTCGCCCGGGGTGTCGATCGCGTAGACCGGGCGATCCGCGCTCAGCGCCGGCGTGTTCGGGTACCACATCGCCGAACAGCTGCCGGCCCCGTGCACCATCACGACCGGCGTGCGGGACTCCCCGGACGGGTCGTCCGGGCCGTAGCGGTAGACGTGCGTCGTCCCGTAGCTCGTCTCCACGTCCTTCTCCCCGACCGCCGGCGCGCCCATGGCGTAGAGCGCGTCGCACGCCGCGAAGTACCGCTCTCGCAGGTCGTCGTTCACATACCGGCCGACGTCGGGCCGGGCGCGCTCGCGGGTCCTGGTCTCGGGCATGGGAAAGCCACCTCCGAATGCGATCACTTGTTCGTGATACGACCGTACCATCAACCTGATACAGCTGTACCATGAAGGCCGCCAGCCCGGCGTACGGGCGGCAGCGGCACAACCGAGGAGCGGAGGCGCGACAAGATGCCGAAGCGCGTGGACCACGCAGAACGGCGTACCGAGATCGCCGAAGCACTCCTCCGGGTCGCGGGGCGACGCGGACTCCACGCCGTGGGCATGCGCGACGTGGCCGCGGAGGCGGGCGTGTCCCTGCGGCTGGTGCAGTACTACTTCGAGACGAAGGAGAAGCTGCTGCTCCACGGCCTGCGGCATCTGACCGAGCGGTTCGGGGAACGGGTCACCGCCCGGGTCCGGGCCGCCGGCGACAACCCGGGCCCCCGCGCGGTGATCGAGGCGCTCCTGATGGCGTCCCTGCCGACCGACGAGGAGAGCCGCACCTTCCACCTCGTCTACACCTCGTACGCGGTGCTGTCCGTCACCGACGAGGCGCTCGCCGACCAGCCCTTCATCCGCGACCCCGACACCGCGGAGAACACCGTGGCCGAACTCCTGACCCAGGCCCAGGAGTCGGGTCTCACCCGGCCCGGGCTGGACGCGCGCGTGGAGGCGATCAGCCTGCTGGCCATGTCGGCGGGGCTGGGCACCAGCATCCTCGTCGGCCAGCGCAGCCCGCGGTCCGCCGCGGAAGTCCTGGAGCGCCACCTGGACCGTATCTTTCAGTGATGCAAAAGATCCTGGTGAGCGCCTGCCTGCTGGGCAGCCGCGTGCGGTACGACGGCGGCGCGAAGCGACTGGACCACGAACTCCTTGCCCGCTGGCGGGCCGAGGGGCGCCTCGTCGCGTTCTGCCCCGAGACGGCCGGCGGCCTGCCCGTGCCGCGGTCGCCCGCCGAGATCGTCGGCGGGGACGGCGCGGCGGTCCTGGACGGCACCGCCCGGGTACTCACCGCGACCGGGGAGGACGTCACCGGCCCCTTCGTCCTCGGCGCCCACAAGGCACTGGAGGCGGCACGCGCGGCCGGTGCCCGCATCGCGCTGCTGAAGGAATCCAGCCCGTCCTGCGGGAGCCTCCGCGTCTACGACGGCGCCTTCACGGCGACCCGCGTCCCCGGCCACGGCGTCACGACCGCGCTGCTGCGGCGAGCGGGCATACGGGTCTTCGGGGAGGACCGGCTCTCCGACGCGGCAGCCTGTCTGGACGACCGGCCCTAGACGGTGACCCCGTACCTCGCCGCCGCCGTGCGCGGCGCGAGCTCGAACCAGAGCGTCTTGCCGCCGCACGGGCCGAAGACGTGCCGGTCGTAGGCGTATCCGCCCCAGTTGTCGGCACACAGCCGCAGCAGAAGCAGCCCGCGCCCCGCCTCGCTGTCCGGGTCGTGCACCTGCGGGGCGGATTCCTCCGGGCCGAACTGCGGCGGTACATGCGGGTTGGTGTCCCACACGCTCACCCGCAGCCGGCCGTCCTCCCACCCTTGCAGCCGCAGCGAGCAACGGCCGTTGGTGTGCACGTAGGCGTTGGTGACCAGCTCGCAGGCGAGCAGCTCCGCCGTTTCGGCGACCTTGGCCATGCCGTGTCTGCCGAGGACGCTGCGCAGCGTCACCCGCGCGATCGCGGGTGCGTGCGGCTCGTGCGGCAGTTCGAGGGTGTACGACCAGGGGCGCTGCGGCGATACGGTGGCCATGGAAGTCTCCTGGCGGGAGGCAGAGTTGAATCACTCGCGGGGTCGGCGAGTGGCTTGGCTCACACGCTAGCGGGGCGCGTATAAGTTGTGTGCCGCATTGGGCGCAGATCTTACTTCTGCACCCTTACGGGTGACGATCACGCGCTGTGTACGAACGAGAGAGAACGCGGATGCCGGTCAGAAACTTCGCAACAGCCCGCCAACTCCGCCTGGGCGCCGAGCTGCGCAAACTCCGTGAGCACGCAGGCGTCTCGTCGACCGAGGCGGGCCGGCTGCTGGGCACCAGCCAGGCCCAGATCAGCAACATCGAGGCGGGCCGCGTCGGCGTCAGCGCGGAACGGGTCCGCGCGATGGCGCGCAACTACAGCTGCACGGACCAGGCGTTGATGGACGCGCTGGCCGGAATGGCGACGGAACGGACCCACGGCTGGTGGGCCGAGTATCGGGAGACGCTCCCGACCAGCCTGCTCGACCTGGCGGAGGCCGAACACCACGCGACGGCACTGCGTGTGGCTCAGGTCATCACCATCCCCGGGCTTCTGCAGACGCCTGAGCACGCCCGGGCCATCTTCCGTGAATTCGTCCCACAGCTAATGCCGCACGAGGTGGAGTACCGGGTCTCTCACCGCATCAAGCGACAGTCGATCCTGTTTCGCGATGCGCCACCGCAGTACACGGCGATCATCCACGAGGCGGCCCTGAGGATGCAGTTCGGGGGGCCTGACACAGCTAGGGCGCAGCTCGCACATGTCATCGCCATGAGCGAGCGAGACGGCATCACCATCGCTGTCATTCCGTTCGGTGGCACGACCTTCCCCGTGTCCGGCCACGGAGTCGATTATCTGTGCGGGCGAGTCAGGCCACTGGACACCGTCCATCTCGACGCCGCTCATGGCGGACGATTCGTTGACGCGGGAGCCAGCCTGGAGCGCTTCCGCTTGATGCTGGACCGCATGGAAAGCGTGGCACTCAGCCCCCATGAGTCCCGCGAACTGATCCACCGCATCGCCAAGTCGATTTGAATGGAATCCCGGTGACCACCCTTAGCTGGCAAATGTCCACCTACTGCGAGGCGGGTTCGTCGTGCGTCGGCATCGCCGCAAGCGGCGCGATCCACCTCCGCGAAAGCGACGACCCCCACGTCATCGTCACCGCCCGCGCCGAAGGCCTGGGCACCCTCATATCCCACATCAAGTCCGGCAGATTGAACCGTCCTACCTGACGGTCCAGCAAGGCGCCCCCGCCGGAGGCGGCTCTCTCAGTACCCACTCCGACCGGTCCGCCGTCGGGTCCCAGTACCGCACGTCCCCGTAGCAGAAGCCGTACGCCCAGTGCTCCGGCAGCTCGTGGCCGATCAGGTCGGGCCATTCGGAGAAGGACAGGTCTCCCCACGCGTCGTTGACGCGTGCCACCGCCTCCGCCCGGGAGATCCCGCATTCGTCGACCATCACGTCGACGATCTCATGCAGATACTCCTCCGCCTCGGCCGTCGCCGGCATGAGAAAGACGCTCACGGCCGAACCGCCAGAGCCGTCGGCGGGACCCCCCGCGCCTCCAGCCTGGACCGGAGTTCCGCCTCCTGTTCCCGTGTGACGGAGATCCACAGGGACGTTCCCGAGTCACCGGCGCTGAAGACCAACCGGCCCTCCCGCCGGCCCTCGGCACCGATCGTGTACGGGGCCAGGTCCGACAGCACCTCGAACTGCTCGTCGTCGCGGACGTCGATGTCGATCCCCATCCCGGGATCGGCGCGCCGGGAGCGCGTACCGTTCGCGGCCTCCTGAGCGGCCAGGGCCAGCGCCCGCTCGTACGAGCGCAGCACCGACGGCGGCCACTCGTCGTCGCTGTAGGCGTCGACAAGCGCCGCGTCGATGTCGGGGCGCCGCACCCGGAGCGCTTCGCGATGAACGGCCACGGCATCCGCGGCGCTCAATCCGTCCACAGCCACGAGTTCGCGGCGTGGGACAACGTCCTGACTGATCACAGGGAGGACGTTCTCACATCGATAATGACGTCATGATCGACAGGCATCTGCGCGTGGTACTGGCCGAGGACTCCGTCGTTCTCCGTGACGGCATGGTCGAGTTGCTGGGTGCCCGCGGATGCGAGGTCGTGGCCACCGCCGGGACGGCGCCCGAGCTGCTCGCCGCGGTGGACGGGCACCGGCCCGACGTGGCCGTGGTGGACATCCGGATGCCGCCCACGCACACCGACGAGGGCATTCGCGCCGCCGTCGAGATCCGTGCGCGGACACCCGAGGTCGGCATCCTGGTCTTCTCGCAGCACGTCGAGGCCGCCTGGGCCTCCCGGCTGCTGGCGGACGGTGCGGCGGGCATCGGGTACCTGCTGAAGGAACGCGTCGCCCGAACCTCCGAGTTCGTGGACGCGCTGCACCGGGTCGCCGGCGGGGGCACGGCCCTCGACCCGGAGGTGGTCAACCAGCTGATGCGCGGTGGACGCCGCAGCCGGGTGGACGCCCTGACGCCGCGCGAGCGCGAGGTGCTGGAGCTGATGGCACAAGGCCACTCCAACCGTTCCATCGCCGCGCTGCTCTTCGTGTCGGAGCGGGCGGTGGAGAAGCACGTCGCGGCCGTCTTCACCAAGTTCGGCCTGCTGGCGACGGAGGCCGACAACCGGCGGGTGAAGGCCGTCCTCGCCTACCTGGCCGAAAGCGGCGGTTGAGCCTCACAGCCGGGCCGGCAGCTCGGCGGTGACCACGGTGGGGCCGCCGGGCGGGCTGTCGAGGCGCAGGACGCCGTCCACCGCCGCGAGCCGCTCGGCGAGACCGGTCAGGCCGGTGCCGGCGCCGAGCGCCGCGCCGCCGCGGCCGTCGTCCCGCACGACCAGGCGGACGCGGCCGTCGGCCGCGCTCGCCGCGAGCCCGGCCGAGCGGGCACCGCTGTGCTTGGCGACGTTGGTGAGCAGCTCGGCGGCACAGAAGTAGACCGCCCGTTCGACCACGGGGTCCGGGCGTTCCCGCAGGTCCAGGCGGACGGTCACGGGCACCGGCGAGGTGGCGGTGAGCCCCGGCAACGCCTCCCCGAGGCCGCCGTCCAGCGCCACCGGGTGAATGCCCCGGGTGAGCCGCCGCAGCTCGGCGATGGTCTCGTCGGTCTGGCCGCGGGCGCGGTTCACCAGGGTGCGCAGCCGCCCGGTGTCCGGGCCGGCGACGGAGGCGAGCGCGTCCTCGGCCAGCGAGAGCGTGATGGCCAGGGCGACCAGCCTGGCCTGGGTGCCGTCGTGCAGGTCGCGCTCCAGGCGGCGGAGCTGGTCGGTGTTGTCCGCGAGCAGGGTGGCGCGGGCGGTCTCCAGCTCCCGAACGCGCTGCTGGGCACGCGCCGGGCCGAGCAGCAGCCGGGCGAGCCGCCGGTTTGCCCCGCTCAGCGCCCGGATCGCGCCGGGCACCGCGGACAGCAGGACCAGGCCCAGCGCAGGGGAGGCGGCGTCCAGCCAGATGGCCGGCCGGGGGCCCGGTTGCAGGAGGCGCACCCAGAGCGGACAGCCGATCAGCCAGCCGCAGCCGAGGGGAAGCACCAGGGCGGCGACGAAGCCGAGCACGCCGAGCGGCAACCGCAGCACCAGATAGAGCAGCGTCCGCCAGGCGACCGGGTCGGTCAGCACGGCGCGGCCACGGGCGACGGCGCCCGCCGGGCGGGGCAGGCCGGCCGGGGCCTCGACGCGCTCGCCGAGCAACCGGCCGACCAGCCGCCGGTGCAGCGCGCCGAGTCCACGCGCGCCCAGCAGCGCGGCGACCACGAACGGCAGGCCGAGCACGGTGAGCGAGAGCAGCGCCCCCGCGTACAGCACGGCGAGCGCGTAGACGCCGCCGAGCAGCGCGAGCGGCAGCCCGGCGACGGCGAAGACCCACTCGCCGCCCCGGACGGAGAAGTACCGCCGCCCCTCAGTCATCAGCACCCAGCCTTCGCCGCAGGTACCCGGCCGACGCCCACTCACCGGCCGCCCTCGGCCACCAGCTCCGCCGCCGCCCCGCGAACCGCCCGCACCCCCGTGGCCATGATGGCCGGAACAGTCAGCGCCACCGCCCCCGCCACGATCCACCAGCAGCTGTCCGCAGGGACGACCGGCACAGCCGACCCCGTCGCCGCCCTGCTGAACGCCGCCGACGCCGTGCCCGCGACCGTCGCGCCGAGCACGAGGCCCACGGCCGCGGTCAGCAGTGCCTCCAGGCTCAGCGCGCGCAGCAGTTGCGACCGGGTCGCGCCGACCAGCCGCAGCAGCGCGAACTCGCGGCGCCGGCCGGCGGTCACGGCGACCAGCGTGTTGATGGTGGAGACGGCGGCGAAGCAAACCAGCAGCGCCAGCTCGGCCTGGCGCAGCCAGACGTCCGTGGCGGAGGTGGCGCTGGTCGCCGTCGTGGCCGTCGTCGCCGTCGTCGCGGTCAGGCTCGCGGCGTGCCCGGCGGTACAGGTCATGATCACCATGGTGCCGGACAGCCCCACGAGCAGCGCGACCGGCACCACGGCGGACGACAGCCGCCGCGCGTACCCGCGCAGGTTGGCGTCGGCCAGCCAGCCCGCCCCGGGTGCCAGGGCCCGTACCGGCGCGCCCAGCACGGCCGCCAGGACCCGCGCCACGAGCGGCCCGGCCAGGGCGACCGCGACCAGCAGCACCAGCGAGCCGAACAACGCCGCCTGCCCCGCCTTGTCCATCTGCTCCGCCGGCCGGGTCGCGGCCAGCCGCAGCAGCAGGCCGCCGCCCACCAGCGCGCCGATTCCGGCGATCAGGCGTGGCGCACCCGTCCGCCCGTGCTCGGTCGAGCTCGCGGTGAGGGCGGCCGCGGGCGCGATCCGGGAGATCCGCCGGGCCGCGACGGCCGAGGCCACCAGCCCGACGACGAGCGCCGCGGCCAGCGCGACCAGCATCGGCACCGGTGTTCCCGGCACCCGCACGCCCGGCGCCGCCATTCCCCGCCGCTGGAGCTCGGCGAGGAAGCGGCGGGCCGCCACCGCGCCGGCGGCCCAGCCCGGCGCGGCCACCAGCAATGTGGTCGCGACGACCTGGCCCCGGACCAGCCGCCGCGCCTGACGGGGCGTCGCCGCGATCGTGCGCAACAGGGCCAGTTCGCGGTGCTGCCGGCGCAGGGCGAAGCCCAGCGCGTTGACCACGACGAAGAACGCGACCAGCACGGCGATCTCACCGAACGCCCCGGCGATCACCGCCAGTCCGGGCCCGGCGGCCGCCTTCCGGACGGCCGCGGGCGTGGTGGCATCGGCGGCGAAGAGCGAGCCGAACAGCGTCACGGTGGCGATGGCGAGGAAGAGCGCGACCGCCAGGCCGGCGAAGGCGGCCGGACGCCGGCGCAGCTGCCCGAGGGCGATCGAGGCGATCGAGGTCATCGAAGTCATCGCGCTCACCCGCCCAGCCTGCTCAGGCGTTCGCCGACCTGGGCGGCGGTGGGCCGGTCGAGCTCGTCCACCACCACGCCGTCGGCGAGCAGCAGCACCCGGTCCGCGTACCCGGCGGCGACCGGGTCGTGGGTCACCATCACACAGGTCCGGCCGTCCCGGTCCACACCGGCGCGCAGCAGGGCGAGGATCTCGTGGCCGGTGGCCCGGTCGAGCGCGCCGGTCGGCTCGTCGGCGAACAGCACCTCGGGGCGGGAGACCAGCGCCCGGGCGATCGCCACGCGCTGCTGCTGACCGCCGGACAGCTGCCCGGGCCGGTGCCGCTCGCGCCCGGCCAGTCCCACCCGGGCGAGCGCGTCCAGCACCCGGCCCCGGTCGGGCCGCTCGCCGGCCAGCCGGCCGGGGAGCTCGACGTTCTGCGCGACCGTCATCGCCGGCATCAGGTTGAACGCCTGGAACACGAACCCGACCCGGCTGCGCCGCAGCTCCGCCAGCCGCCGCTCGGGCAGCCGGGACACCTCCGTACCGCCCCACCAGACGGAGCCCCGGGTGGGCCGGTCCATCCCCGCCAGACAGTGCAGCAGGGTGGTCTTGCCGGAGCCCGACGGGCCCATCACCGCCGTGAACGTCCCGGGCGCGAGGGCCACCGACACCCCGCGCAACGCCCGCACGGCGGCACTGCCACGCCCGTACTCACGATGCAGGTTCTCCGCCCGGGCGGCGGTTGCCGTCCCGGTGTCCGTCGCTGTCTCAGCCATGCGTTCATCCTCGGCGGACGGCGCCCGGCGATCGATCGTGCGGGCCCCCGGACCGGGGGTGCGGGAAACCGAACCCCTTGCCGGGGGATCGCGGCGAACGCGTCGGTCGCGGTGACCGTGGATGCCTCCGGAGCCTCGCCGCGGTGGCTCGCCACGGTGGCTCGCCGCCATGGCGGCGGAAGATCTCACGCGCCTCGGCTCAGCGCATGATCAGGTGCCCCCGGCGGTACCGTTCCCCCTCGCACGGCTCGCGCAGCATCCGGCCGACCTCGACGAACCCGGCCTCGCCGGCCAGCGTCGCGAGCTCCTCGACCGGCCAGCGGTAGGCCGTCGTCACCTTGTGGTCGAACGGCGTGACCGGCTCGCCCTCCGACTCGAAGAAGGCCAGCAGGAGAGGGCCGCCGGGCGCGAGCACCCGCCGGAATTCGGCCAAGTACGACGGCACGTACCGCGGTGGGGTGTGGATGACCGAGTACCAGGACACGATGCCGCCCAGCTCGCCGTCGGCCAGGTCCAGGGCGTCCATGGAACCGACCTCGAACCGCAGGTCCGGGTAGGTCGCGCGAGCGATGTCGATCAGCGCCGGGGACAGGTCGACGCCGAGGACGTCCAGCCCGAGGTCCCGCAGGAGCGCGGTCACCTGCCCGGGACCGCACCCCAGCTCGGCGACGGGCCCGGCATCGCCGGCCCGCGCGTACTCGGCGAACGCCGCGAGCACCGCGCGGTCCAGCGGAAGCGGGTCGAGCGCGTTGCGGGCGAAGGCGGCGTACCGGTCCGCCAGGGCGTCGTAGGCGTATGCTGTCGCACTCAGGTGCGAGGAGGCTTCGGTCACGAGCGAGGACCCTAGCCGGACACGACGGCGGCCGTGGGCCGGCCGCCGTCGCGCCGGTCCGCCGTTTGCCAGCGCATCACCCCCGCGCTAGGCCGTCTCGTACGCGGCCAGCCCGCTCTTGAGCTCCACGAGCGTCTTCTCCGCCAGGTCGTGCAGGAACTCCGGGCAGACCCACGCGTCCAGCGGCTCGTACTCCTGGTCCGCCTCGCCCTCCTCGTCCTTCTCGTCCCAGCCGTCGTACTCCGAGATCTCGGCCCGGCCGCCGGGGCTGCGCAGCAGGTAGCCGACCTGGTTCGTCCAGTCCGGGTCGCCGGTGTCGGGGTGCTCGCCGGGGGCGTGGGTGCAGGGGCGGTCGTCCAGCAGGGAAACGGCCTTCTCGATCCCCTCGATCATCGCGTCCAGCACCCCGCGGTCCGTGATCCTCTCCGAGGTCGCGTACCAGCACGTGGCGTTCATGGTGACGAGGTAGCCGGCCAGCTCGCCACGGGTGGGAAGGTACGGGTGGTCCTCGGCCTCGTCGGTGAGCACCTCGTGCGGGTCGCAGTAGGGGTAGTCGTTCACGATGCCCGAGAGGGTCCTGATGTAACTGCGGTGGTGCTCCGGCGCCCCCACCGGTATGCGGCGCACCGTGAAGGGGGCGATCACGTCCACCGCGACCCGGGCCCACCCCGCCACGTTGACCGGGCACAGCACCTGCTCGTCAGCCGTGGTCAGCAGCCCGGTGTCGAACGTCCAGATGTCGTCCTCCAGCAACCCCACCTGGGCCTCGTACGGGTGCTCCTCGTGCTCGCACGGGCGTCCGCCCAGTTCCTTCGCCGCGGCGCGCAGGGCGGCGAGGGCCGCCTCCTCGGCCGCCCGCTCCGGGCGCCAGGCCAGATAGCCCGACAGGGCGACCAGCCCCGCCACCCACACGTGGGCGTGCTTCCCGCCCGGGTCGGCGGCGAGGCCGCTCGCGCACTGCATGACGAGCGGGTCCGCCTGCTGTGCCGGGGAGTTCCTGGCGATGCGCCGCCAGGCGTCGGCGAGCTGGTCCGGGGCGGGGGTGAGGTCGGTCGTGTCGATCATGATGTGCACGACGACGGCCGGACCCCCGCGGTTCCGGCACGCTTGCGGTAGGTCTGGGACGCCGGGGGGCCGTACGCCTCCACCGGGACGTCCCGGACCTACCGCAACCGGAAAGCCACCCAGGCAGGGTCGGCTGGCTGGAGATGCCGAAGGCGCGGCGCGCCTCGCCGTACCACGGTGCCCGGCGCCGGCCGTCGCAGAGCCCGTTCCATGTCCACCTGCGAGAACGTCACCGAGTCACGCGCTCGTAGTCCTGCGCACGCAGCTGCGCTGCCGTGCCGTCAGTCCCAGCGCCCCGAGCGCCCCAGGAGCAGGGCCGTGGCCGCCGTGCCGGCCGTGGACGTGCGGAGCACGCTCGCGCCCAGGCGGTACGGGCCCGCACCCGCCTCCGCGAAGACGGCGAGTTCCTCGGGCGAGACGCCACCCTCGGGGCCGACGACGAGGACGATGTCACCGGCGGGCGGCAGCTGGGCCGTGGCGAGCGGGGTGCTGCCCTCCTCGTGGAGGACGGCGGCGAAGTCCGCCCCGGCGAGGAGCTCGGCCACCTGTCGCGTCGTCATGAGGTCGGCCACGGAGGGGAAGCGGAGGCGGCGCGACTGCTTGCCGGCCTCGCGGGCCGTCGAGCGCCACTTGCCGAGGGACTTCAGGCCGCGCTCGCCCTTCCACTGGGTGACGCAGCGCGAGGCCGCCCAGGGGACGACCGCGTCGACGCCCGTCTCCGTCATGGTCTCGACGGCGAGTTCGCCGCGGTCGCCCTTGGGCAGGGCCTGTACGACCGTGATGCGCGGCTGCGGCTCCGGCTCGGAACGGACGGTGGTGACGGATACGTCGAGGCGGTCCTTGCCCTCGACGGCGGCCACCGTGCCGTACGCGCCGGTGCCGGCGCCGTCCGTGAGGACGATCTCCTCGCCGACGCGCAGCCGGCGCACGGAGACGGCGTGACGGCCCTCGGGGCCGTCGAGGGAGAAGACCGTGCCGGGGAAGACGCCGGTGAGGGCGTCCTCTTCGACCACGAAGACCGGCGCTGTCATGAAGGCTCACTCTCTCGGATGGATCGCGTCGACGCCGCCTGCGCGGCCGCCAGTTCGGCGACCAGCGTGCCGACCAGTTCTGCCGCCGGCAGCGTCCGGGCCAGCCGGTGGCCCTGCCCCGCCCACAGGTTCATCGCCTGCGGGTCCCCGGCCGCCGCGGCCGCCTTGCGCAGGCCCGCGGTCAGATAGTGGACCTGCGGGTACGCGGCGGGGGCGTACGGGCCGTGCTCGCGGATGAACCGGTTCACCAGACCGCGGGCCGGGCGGCCGGAGAAGGCCCGGGTCAGCTCGGTGCGGACGAACAGCGGGTCGGTCAGGGCCTGTTTGTGCAGGGGGTGGGCGCCGGACTCGGGGCAGGGCAGGAAGGCCGTGCCGAGCTGGGCGGCGCGGGCGCCGGCCGCGAGGACGGCGGCGATGTCGGCGCCGCGCATCAGCCCGCCGGCGGCCATGAGCGGCAGCGGCACGCTCTCCCGGACCTGGGCGAGGAGCGCGAGCAGCCCGAGGCCCGCACCCGCGCCGTCGGCGTGCGGGTCGTCGTGGTGGGTGCCCTGGTGGCCGCCGGCCTCCACGCCCTGGACACACAGGGCGTGCGCGCCGGCCTCATGGGCGGCGAGCGCCTCGTCGGCCGAGGTCACGGTGACGACCGTGAACGTACCGGCACGGGCGAGCGCGTCGAGGTCCGCGGGCGAGGGGCAGCCGAAGGTGAACGAGACGACCGGGACGGGGTCGTCGAGGAGGATCGCCAGCTTGGCGTCGTACGCGTCGTCGGCACTGCGGTCCCAGTCGCCCAGCGGGGTCTCGTACCAGGTGGCCTCGCCGGCCAGCTGCTCGGCGTACACCTCGACGGCGGCCGGGTCGGCGGCCGGGGGCTGCGGCATGAACAGGTTGACGCCGAAGGGGCGGGCGGTACGGGCGCGGAGCTGCTTGATCTCCTCGTACATGGCGGCCGGGGTCTTGTAGCCGGCGGCGAGGAAACCGAGGCCTCCGGCGTCGGAGACGGCCGCGGCGAGGGACGGGGTCGAGGCACCGCCGGCCATGGGGGCCTGCACGATCGGGTGCGGGAACTCGAAGGCCATGAGCACATCGTGTCACGTTTCCCCCGGGGGCTCGGCCCCCATGAACGCCGGACGGGCCGGTGTGCACCGGCCCGTCCGTCACAGCGAATCGCTCAGCGCCCGTTGAACGCGTCCTTCAGCCGCGAGAACAAGCCCTGCTGGCCCGGCTCACTGTGCCCGCCCGGGGGACAACCCCCGAACCCCCGGCCGCGCGCCTACCGTCCGTTGAACGCGTCCTTGAGTCGCGAGAACAGCCCCTGCTGGCCCGGCTTGAACTCGCCCAGCGGGCGCTCCTCGCCGCGCATCTTCGCGAGCTGGCGCAGGAGTTCCTCCTGCTGCGGGTCGAGCTTGGTCGGGGTGGTGACCTCGACGTGGACGACGAGGTCGCCCCGGCCGCCGCCGCGCAGGTGGGTGACGCCGCGCTGGTGGAGCGGGATGGACTGGCCGGACTGGGTGCCCGGGCGGATGTCGATCTCCTCGACGCCGTCGAGCGTCTCCAGCGGCACCTTCGTGCCCAGCGCGGCCGCGGTCATGGGGATGCTGACCGTGCAGTGCAGGTCGTCGCCGCGGCGCTGGAAGACCGGGTGCGGCTTTTCGTGGATCTCCACGTACAGATCGCCGGCCGGGCCGCCGCCGGGACCGACCTCGCCCTCGCCGGCGAGCTGGATGCGGGTGCCGTTGTCGACACCGGCGGGGATCTTGACGGTGAGGGTGCGGCGGGAGCGGACCCGGCCGTCGCCGGCGCACTCCGGGCACGGGGTGGGCACGACCGTGCCGAAGCCCTGGCACTGCGGGCAGGGGCGGGAGGTCATGACCTGGCCCAGGAAGGACCGGGTGACCTGGGAGACCTCGCCGCGGCCACGGCACATGTCACACGTCTGGGCGGACGTGCCGGGGGCCGCGCCCTCGCCGCTGCAGGTGCCGCAGACGACGGCGGTGTCGACCTGGATCTCCTTGGTCGTGCCGAAGGCGGCCTCGTTGAGGTCGACCTCGATACGGATCATGGCGTCCTGGCCGCGCCGCGTGCGCGAGCGCGGGCCGCGCTGGGCGGCCTGGCCGAAGAACGCGTCCATGATGTCGGAGAAGTTGCCGAAGCCGGCGCCGAAGCCGCCGGCGCCCGCACCCGCGCCGCCCGAGGCGGACAGCGGGTCCCCGCCGAGGTCGTAGACCTGCTTCTTCTGCGGGTCGGAGAGCACCTCGTAGGCGGCGTTGATCTCCTTGAACCGCTCCTGCGTCTTCGGGTCCGGGTTCACATCCGGGTGCAGCTCGCGCGCGAGACGGCGGAAGGCCTTCTTGATCTCGTCCTGCGAGGCGTCACGCCGTACACCCAGGACCGCGTAGTAGTCCGTCGCCACTTACGACTCCGCCAGGATCTGTCCGACGTAACGTGCCACTGCGCGTACCGCTCCCATCGTTCCGGGGTAGTCCATGCGGGTCGGTCCGACCACGCCGAGTTTGGCGACTGCCTCGTCGCCCGAACCGTAGCCGACGGCGACGACCGATGTGGAGTTCAGACCCTCGTGGGCGTTCTCATGACCGATGCGCACGGTCATGCCGGGGTCCCTGGTCTCGCCGAGCAGCTTGAGCAGGACGACGTGCTCCTCCAACGCTTCCAGCACGGGCCGGATCGTCAGCGGGAAGTCATGCCCGAATCGGGTGAGATTGGCGGTGCCGCCGATCATCAGCCGCTCCTCCGTCTCCTCGACCAGCGTCTCCAGGAGGGTCGCCAGCACGGTGGAAACGGTTCCGCGGTCGTCCTGCTCGAAGGATTCCGGGAGGTCCTGCACCAGTCGCGGCACATCCGTGAAGCGGCGGCCGACGACCCGGCTGTTGAGCCGGGCCCGCAGGTCGGCCAGCGACTGCTCGCTGACCGGCGCGGGGCAGTCGACCATGCGCTGCTCGACCCGGCCCGTGTCCGTGATGAGCACGAGCATGATGCGGGACGGGGAGAGCAACAGCAGCTCCACATGGCGCACGGTCGAACGCGTCAGCGACGGGTACTGCACGACCGCGACCTGCCGGGTCAGCTGCGCCAGCAGCCGGACGGTGCGCGCCACGACGTCGTCCAGGTCGACCGCGCCGTCCAGGAAGTTCTGGATGGCGCGCCGCTCGGCGATCGACAGCGGCTTGACGTCGGCCAGCTTGTCGACGAAGAGGCGGTAGCCCTTGTCGGTCGGGATGCGGCCGGCGCTGGTGTGCGGCTGGGCGATGAAGCCCTCGTCCTCCAGGGCGGCCATGTCGTTGCGCACGGTGGCCGGGGAGACGCCGAGCTTGTGCCGCTCGGTGAGGGCCTTGGAGCCGACCGGCTCCTCGGTGCCCACGTAGTCCTGGACGATGGCGCGCAACACCTCGAGCCTGCGTTCGCTCAGCATCGCGCGCACCTCCAGTCCAGCGGGTCCAGCAGTCGTACGGGGTTCTCCAGGACCTCTTCCTTTGGCACTCAGTGGTCACGAGTGCCAGAACCCGTTGCCAGTGTACGGCCGGTCACCACGACGAGGGCAAGGGCCGTCCTCGTCACGGGCGGTCCGGACCGCCGTCCGGCCGGGCAACGGTACTCCTCTCCGGCTAGCGTCTGCCCCATGGAACACGACGGGGTACGTGAGGGTGCTCACGGCTGGGAGCGGCTGGCGCCGGGCGTCGCCCGCCGCAGGCTGCCGGGCTGGGACGCCACGGTCGGCGCGATCGCGGGCGGGACGGGCCTGATGGTCGTGGACACCGGCTCCTCACTGCGGGAGGGCGTGGAGATCCGCTGCGAGGTGACCGCGCTCTTCGGGCGCGAACCGGTGGAGACGGGCAGCCACGCAGTGACGCATATCGCACTCACCCACCCCCATTTCGATCACATCCTGGGGACCGCCGCCTTCTCGGGCGTGCAGGTGTACGGGGCCGTCGGACTCGACGACATGCTGGCGCGCGAGCGCGACGAGGTGCGGTGGGACGCGGTACGGCACGGGGTTGACGCGGAGGAGGCGGCGGAGGCCGTCGATCTGCTCGTACGCCCGCAGCACACGGTCTCCGGCGAGGTCGCCGTGGACCTGGGCGGCGGCCGGCGCGTGCTGCTCGCCAACGTGGGCCCCGGGCACACCGCGTACGACCTCGCGGTGCTGGTGCCCGGCGGCGACGGGCCCGCCGTCGTCTTCTGCGGTGACCTCGTCGAGGAGTCCGGCGAACCGCAGGCCGGTCCGGACGCCCTCCCGCACGCCTGGCCAGCGGCCCTGGACCGGCTGCTGTCGCTGGGCGGCGAGGACGCGCTGTACGTGCCCGGGCACGGGGCCGTGGTGGATGCGGAGTTCGTGCGGAGGCAGCGTGACGCGTTGGCGGAGCGCTTCGGGGCGTCGTGACCGGCGCCGCGATCATGATCCACAATGGCGCGCATGCGGAGCAGCCGACAGTACGACCCTGATCTGACCCCGCCGTGGAAGCGGACGCAGCCGGTTCCCGAGGTCGCGGCCGAGCTCGACCTGGTGGTGGAGGAGGTCACGACCGGCTTCTGCGGGGCGGTCGTGCGGTGCGAGAAGACGGCGCAGGGGCCGGTGGTCACGCTGGAGGACCGCTTCGGCAAGTGCCGCGCCTTCCCGATGGAGCCGCGGGGCTTCCTGCTGGAGGGGAGGGTCGTCACGCTCGTACGGCCCTCGGCCGGGGTCCCTGCGGGACCGGCCCGTACGGCGTCCGGCTCGCTGGCTGTCCCCGGCGCCCGCGCCCGGGTCGCGCGGGCGGGCCGCATCTACGTCGAGGGGCGGCACGACGCGGAGCTCGTCGAACGGGTCTGGGGCGACGACCTGCGCATCGAGGGTGTGGTCGTGGAGTACCTGGAGGGCGTCGACGACCTCCCGGAGATCGTCCGGGCCTTCGGCCCCGGGCCGGACGCGCGGCTGGGCGTGCTGGTGGACCACCTGGTCCCGGGCTCGAAGGAGTCGCGCATCGCGGCGTCCGTCACGGACGAGCACGTGCTCGTCGTCGGGCACCCGTACATCGACGTGTGGGAGGCCGTGAAGCCGGCGTCGGTGGGGATTCCGGGGTGGCCCCGGGTGCCGCGGGGCGAGGACTGGAAACGAGGGGTGTGCCGGGCGCTGGGGTGGCCGGACCACACGGGGCGCGCGTGGGCGCGGATCCTGGGGTCGGTGCGGAGCTACAAGGACCTGGAGCCGGCGCTCCTCGGGAGGGTCGAGGAGCTCATCGACTTCGTGACCGCGTCAAGCGATTCCTGCCCCTGACCCGCCCCTTCCCGGTTCTTCGGGGGCCCAGCCCCCGACCCCCCGGTCCTCGAACGCCGGACGGGCCGAGTCCGCCCCGCTCAGTCGACCAGGTCCCGCACCACCGCGTCAGCCAGGAGCCGGCCCCGCAGGGTCAGGGCCGCGCGGCCCCGCGCGTAGGAGTCGGGGTCCAGGAGGCCCTCCGAGAGGGCTCGCTGCGCCGCGGCGGCGCCGGCCGGCTTCAGGAGGGAGAGGGGGCAGCCCTCCACCAGCCTCAGTTCCAGCAGGATGCGCTCCACCCGGCGGTCCTCCGCGGCAAGCACCTCGCGACCCGCCCCCGGCGAACGCCCCTCCGTGAGGGCCTGCGCGTAGGCGCCCGGGTGCTTGACGTTCCACCAGCGCACGCCGCCGACGTGGGAGTGCGCGCCCGGCCCCGCGCCCCACCAGTCCGCGCCGCGCCAGTAGAGCTCGTTGTGGCGGCAGCGGCCGGCGGGGGTGGTGGCCCAGTTGGAGACCTCGTACCAGCCGTAGCCCGCCCCGGAGAGCGCCTCTTCGGCGATCAGGTAGCGGTCGGCGTGCACATCGTCGTCCGTCATGGGCACCTCGCCGCGGCGGATGCGCCGGGCGAGCTGGGTGCCCTCCTCGACGATCAGGGCGTAGGCCGAGACGTGGTCGGGGCCGGCGCCGATGACCGCGTCGAGGGAGGCGCGCCAGTCGTCGTCGCTCTCCCCCGGGGTGCCGTAGATCAGGTCGAGGTTGACGTGTTCGAAGCCCGCCGCGCGTGCCTCGGCGACGCATGCCTCCGGGCGGCCGGGGGTGTGCGTGCGGTCGAGGATCTTCAGGACGTGCTGCCGGGCGCTCTGCATGCCGAAGGAGACGCGGTTGAAGCCGGCCTCCCGCAGTTCGGCGAGGTAGCGCGGGTCGACGGACTCGGGGTTGGCCTCGGTGGTGACCTCCGCACCCTCGGCCAGGCCGAACTCGTCGCGGATGGCGGCGAGCATGCGGCCCAGGTCGGCGGCGGGCAGCAGGGTGGGCGTGCCGCCGCCGACGAAGACGGTCTCGACCGGCCGGGGGTCGTCGCCGAGCACCTTCCGGGCCAGCCGGATCTCCTCGGCGACCGTCTCGGTAAAGCGGTACGCGAGCTGGGTTTAGAACGTCGTGAGACAGTTCGGTCCCTATCCGCTGTGCGCGTAGGAGTC